>NZ_JAFNOO010000011.1:0-111383 GCF_026536185.1 Gilliamella sp. B2838 | reverse complement strand
ATCAATTAACTAAACACGAAATCCGATTTATCTACTTTGCCAATCTAATATTAATCTTTATGGGATTGGTCGCCTTGTTAATTGCATATTCCTGATAACTATTGGCAAGTGGGGCGTAAGAAGGTCGTGAATATAAAAACATGATTTTTTAATCAACTCAATTAATGAAAAATACTTTTTTCACCATAAATAAAAAATATTTTAATTAGGATAACTAAAATTCAAACATCCATACCAATTTAAAGTTAGTACTCAAAGAATCAATCAAATTAAAAATAAGCATCTAATCATACAAACAGCTTTATTTAAAATGAGATGTCTGTCTGGTTATACCCTTATTATTTATTAATGAGTGACTTAATAAAAACATCGAATTGATTTAAAACAATTTTGATAATTTTCCATGCAACAAAAAGAGAATATAACCATGAAATATTACTTATTAATTATTACTTTTGGAATGTGTAATTTAATTACTAGCTGCGCTTTTTATTATAGGTAATTGCAATGAAGTTTATCATGATATTAATTTCAACTTTATTACTTTCAGGCTGTATTACCGTTTATGAATGCGAAGGAGACCATAAAGAAACATATAATAATATATCCCCAACGACACAAGCACCTGAGGATAATACCAACAGTAAACAGCAATAAAGTAGTTATCGATTTAAATTTTTACGCTAATTATTTAGCGTAAATGTATTGAGTTTAAAGTTGAAAATCCAATAGTAATATTTTTTAACTATTTATTCTTACAATGCGTTTCTATTGGCATGAACGCCTGATTGAACCCATCTAAGCTAAATTTCATATTAACAGTTTTAGTTTTATTAAATGCTTTAACCAATAACATTTTTTTATCTTTTAAACTTTGATAGAACAGATGATCAAAATTGCTGAATAGAATTTTATCATCAAACTTTAATTTTTGTTGGCTTAACTCTTTACCATCTACCGTAAAAATAAATGTCCACTGCGTTTTTGGTGTTATTAATTCATTCATAATTATTATCGAAATAGTATTACTTTCACAACTAACACCTAATAAAACATCAGGAGTTGATGAAAAACGATCAAAATCAGCTGTGATTGCTAAATCTTTATTCTGCTTAGTTGTGACATCTAAAACTTCACCATAAACCCACTTACCACTCGTTTTAAGTTCATTTTTAGCTTTTACAGAAAAGATAAACAACATACCAATTATCACAACAATATAACTTATTCTTCCTTTCATTCACTATTCCTTATTTATCAATATGAAAAATTTTATTGTGTATCATGTTTATTTTAAACACGATTATTAATGATTAGAAAGTTTTACCTGAAAAAAGATATATATTTGTAGATTGAGATAGTTAATTGACATACATTTGGGACAAAAACGAAAACCCTGCTTAACAGGGCTTTTATTAGTGTGATAAATGATAAATGAAATTATTCCCATTCGATGGTTGCTGGCGGTTTTCCACTAATATCATAAACCACACGGGAAATACCATTAACTTCGTTAATAATTCGATTTGATACTCGCCCTAAAAAGTCATATGGCAAATGTGCCCAGTGAGCGGTCATAAAGTCTACAGTTTCAACCGCTCGTAGTGAGACAACCCAATCATACCTACGTCCGTCGCCCATGACTCCAACTGAACGCACCGGTAAAAATACGGTAAATGCTTGACTGACTTTATGGTATAAGTCAGCTTTATAAAGTTCTTCGATAAAAATAGCATCGGCTTTGCGTAGTAAATCACAATACTCTTTTTTCACTTCACCAAGAACACGCACCCCTAAACCCGGTCCAGGGAATGGATGACGATAAAGCATTTCGTAAGGTAAGCCAAGTTCTAAACCAACTTTACGTACTTCATCTTTAAATAATTCTCTTAATGGCTCGACTAGCCCCATTTTCATATCTTCAGGTAAACCACCAACATTATGATGAGATTTAATCACATGAGCTTTACCGGTATCGGCCGCAGCTGATTCAATCACATCTGGATAGATGGTACCTTGAGCAAGCCATTTGACATCTTTTAATTTTGCCGCCTCTTCATCAAAAACAGCAACAAATTCACGGCCAATGATTTTACGTTTAGCTTCAGGATCAGCTTCACCCTTTAACGCAGCCATAAACCGATCTTCGGCGTTAATAGCGATGATATTTAAGCCAAATTTATCACCAAACATGTCCATGACTTGTTTTGCTTCGTTTAAGCGTAATAAGCCATGATCAACAAACACGCAGGTCAATTGGTCGCCAATTGCTTGATGTAATAATAAAGCTGTAACCGAAGAATCTACACCACCAGATAAGCCAAGTAATACTTTATCTTTACCAACTTTTTCTTTTATACGGGCAATTGCATCAGTAATAATTGAAGATGGCGTCCATAATTTTTCACACTGACAAATATCAATGACAAAACGCGTTAATAACTCTAATCCTTTAATGGTATGAGTAACTTCAGGATGGAATTGTACGCCATAAAACTGTTTTTCATCGTTGGCCATAATGGCGAAAGGACAAGTTTCTGTTTGCCCAATTAAGGTAAATGTGTCAGGTAATGAAGTAACTTTATCACCATGACTCATCCAGACATCAAGTTGCTCTATACCAGCATCATTGGTGCTATCTAAAATACCGTCTGTTAATTTTGATTTTGCAACAATATCAACTTTAGCATAACCAAACTCTCGTTGATTAGATGCTGTAACTTGTCCGCCCTTACCCACTTGAATCGCCATAGTTTGCATACCATAGCAGATACCAAGCACTGGCACGCCAGCGCTAAAAACATATTCAGGTGCGCGTGGGCTATTTTGTTCGGTAGTACTTTCTGGACCACCTGATAATATAATACCTTTAGGATTAAACTGTTTGATTTTTTCTTCTGATACATCCCACGGCCAAAGTTCACAATAAACACCAATTTCACGGACTCGGCGAGCGATCAATTGGGTAACTTGAGAGCCAAAATCGAGGATTAATATGCGCTGTTGGTGGATGTCTTGCTTCATTAATTTTATTCCTAAGGTATGAAATAATATAAAAAATAAGAGGTGATATTGTATCACCTCTTATCTATGGTTAGAACTGCATGCTTCGCTTATTTTGCAGCATTTTCTTGTGCTGATTGAATTGCAGTTAATGCAATAGTGTAGACGATATCGTCAACTAATGCGCCACGTGACAAATCATTAACAGGTTTACGCATACCTTGTAACATTGGACCGATAGACACAAGATCCGCTGAACGTTGTACCGCTTTATAAGTAGTGTTACCTGTATTTAGGTCAGGGAAGATAAATACCGTTGCACGACCAGCTACTTTTGAGTTTGGTGCTTTAGATTTAGCCACATCTGGCATTACCGCCGCATCATATTGTAACGGACCATCAATCATCAGATCAGGACGTTTTTCTTGCGCGATGCGAGTGGCTTCTTTCACTTTTTCAACATCGGCACCTTGACCAGAACTACCTGTTGAATAAGAGATCATCGCAACACGTGGTTCAATACCAAAGGCAATTGCAGTATCAGCAGATTGGATAGCAATTTCAGCAAGCTCTTGCGCATTTGGATCTGGATTAATCGCACAGTCACCATAAATGTAGACTTGATCTGGCATTAACATAAAGAACACAGATGAAACAAGTGAACTACCCGGTGCTGTTTTAATTAATTGTAATGGTGGACGAATAGTATTTGCTGTTGTATGCACCGCACCTGATACTAAACCATCTACTTCATTCGCTTCAAGCATCATAGTACCAAGAACCACATTATCGGCTAATTGTTCACGTGCAATAACTTCGGTCATACCTTTGTTTTTTCGTAATTCAACTAAACGCGGCACATATTTTTCACGAATTGATTCAGGATCAACAATTTCAACACCTTGACCTAACGTCACGCCCTGTGACGCAGCAACTTTACGGACTTCATCAGGATTACCAAGTAACACACATTTAGCAATATTACGTTCCGCACAAATAGCAGCAGCTTTAACAGTTCTTGGTTCATCACCTTCAGGCAATACCACCACTTTTTTCGCATTGCGAGCAAGTTCAGTTAATTGATAACGGAACGCAGGTGGTGATAAGCGACGAGCAGAATTCACTACTTCATTTAATGATTTAATCCAACTAGAATCGATATGATCAGCCACAAAGTTTTGGGTATTTTCCATACGCTCTTTATCATCAACCGGAATTTCTAAGTTAAATTGTTGTAAATTGATTGAAGTTTGGAAAGTATTTGTTTGTACTGTAAATACAGGTAAACCGGTATCAAAAGCTGGTTGACATAATTTATAGATTTTGTCATCAATTTCATAGCCGCCTGTTAATAACACACCGCCGATTGATACACCATTCATAGCCGCTAAGCAGATAGTAACAAGAACATCTGAGCGATCTGCTGAAGTTACTAATAAGGCATTAGGTTGCAAGTGGCTAATGATGTTAGGAACGCTTCTTGAACAGAAAGAAATATGTTTAATACGACGGTTTTTAATGCCACCTTCATTGATAATTTTTGCATCAAAATGTTTAGCAATATCGATTGCGCGGCAAGCGCTTAAATCCATATTCCAAGGAATACAACCAAGAACTGGAAGTGGGCTATATTCGTTTAAATCTTTAATGGTGATTTTTTTATCGTCAAATTTTGGTGTGTGGTAAATTTCTGCAACATCTGGACGGGCAAGTGATTGCTCTTCAACTGGTGCATTCACTTTATTGACAATTACCCCTACAATTTTTTCATTTTTAATACCACCAAAATTAGAGCGCGCAATTTCAATACGATCTTTAAGCTGCTCTGGTGTGTCTTTACCCATGTTAACTACAAAAATAATTTCAGCGCCAAGAGTTTTAGCAATATTATTATTTAGTTCATTCGCAAACGGATAATCGGATGTTGGCACAATACCTTCAACTAACACAACATCTGCACCTTTGGTGTTTTCAGCATAAAGCGCAACAATCTCTTCCATTAATACATCTTGTTGATTTAAACCTAATAGATTTTCAACATGACTCATTTTGAGTGGTTTTAAAGCGGGAATAGACGTGTTATGACTAACTAAAGTTGTAGTATTGTCTGGCGCATCTCCACCTGCTCTTGGTTGTGCAACGGGTTTAAATACATTTAGGTTAATACCTTGACGCTCCATAGCTCGAATAACACCAAGACTCACACCTGTTAAACCGACATTGGTTCCGGTTGGAATTAGCATAATAGTACGAGACATAATTCATTTCCTCTTAATTCTTTATTAAATAAAAACAAACCGCCATTTGGCGGTTTTAATTGTTTTTTAAGCAGTTAGACGCGCAGCATCTTGAGCAATAACGAGTTCTTCATTAGTTGGAATAACCATTGCAATTGCTGAACCCTCTTTAGTGATTGTGCCACCTTTACCAAAACGGGCTGCTAAATTGCGTTCTTGATCAAGTTCGAAACCTAATAAACTTAATTTATTTAAAGCCATACGACGAACTTCTTCAGAGTTTTCACCAATACCACCAGTAAAGATGATTGCATCTAAACGTCCATCTAATAACATAGCATAACCACCAATATATTTGACTAAACGATGTACAAATACATCTAACGCATTTTTGGCGTTTTCGTCTGTGTCATAATTATCTGTAACGTAACGGCAATCGCTGCTAACACCGGTTAAACCTAATAAACCAGATTTTTTATTTAATAAGTTATTAATATCAGCAACAGACATTTTTAAATTGTCATGTAAAAAGAACATAATTGCAGGGTCGATATCACCACTACGGGTTCCCATCACCAAACCTTCAAGTGGCGTTAATCCCATAGAAGTTTCAACACATTTACCATTTTTAACAGCTGAAATAGATGCCCCATTACCTAAGTGACAAGTAATCACATTAGTTTGATCAACAGGTTTATTTAATAATTTAGCTGCTTGTTGGCTAACATAATAGTGACTTGTACCATGTGCACCATAACGACGAATACCATGTTTTTTATATAATTCGTTTGGAATAGCATATAAATAGGCTTCTTTTGGCATAGTGGTATGGAATGCTGTATCAAAAACTGCTACATTTTTGTTTTTTAAGTGAGGAAAGGCAGCAAATGCTTCACGAATACCGATTAAATGAGCTGGATTATGAAGAGGTGCGAATGCCGCTGCTTCTTCAATACCTTTTAGTACTGAATCATCAATAACAACAGATTGAGTATATTTTTCACCACCGTGAACAATTCGGTGCCCAATAGATTTAATACTATCTAATAATTCTGGTTTTTGTGGGAAGATACTATTAACAATAAATTTAATTGCTTCACTATGTGCAGCGCCTGCACCTAAAGATGCTTCGCCTTTAACACCATCGAGTTTCCACTTAATACGAGCATCGGGAAGGTTGAAACATTCAGCTAATCCAGAAAGAAATTCATCACCATTTTCAGGGTTGATAATAGCAAATTTTAAAGATGAACTTCCGCAGTTAAGAACAAGAGCGTTATTACTTGATGACATAGTAATTCCTATATTTTGAATAAAAAGATATATACCAATCAAAATTGGTAACTCAACACATGATTCAACAACCAATGTGATTACACTAAGGTGACTTCTGATATCGCACTTTTTGATATAAAATAGAGAGCCGCCAATTTGAATGGTGACTATTTTAAGACAATAAAATGTGAATGTCGAGGAATCCAAAAGATATGAGTATTATTAAAACCTTTAAGTCAGGTCAGTTATACATGCAGCTTTGCCCTAATGATAAAGAACTCGCTTATTCATTTCCTGAATTAAAAATCATTAATTACATAAAAACCGCGGCTAAATATCTTCCACCTATCATTATTGCGCTATTGGTCTGGCAATATTATATGCCAATACAACTGGCGGTAACCGTCATTACCATACTTTTTGCACTCAGTTTGCCATTACAAGGTATTTTTTGGTTAGGTAAACGCGCTAAGTCACCTTTGCCACTGAACTTAATAGACTGTTATAATCACATCAAATCACAATTGATTGCTAAAAAAATAATCATTGAAGATAAAAAAAACAATGATAAATTAACTTTTGAATCTTTTATGAGATTAATTACGCTTGCCAAATTACATTTGGGTAACTATTTTGGTGAAGATAACAATTCAACTCATGATCAGAGATAAGTATTAGTCATGCCTAATTTATTAACTACTTTAAAACAACAAATCGACGCACTTGAACAACGGGTTAATTTTTCGGATTTTCCTGAATATCAAGAGTGTTATTTTGATGAGCAGCTATTTAATAACAATAAAGTCATTGCTGATCGCTCTTTTTATCTTGAAAAAATAAAGCAAACTTACACAGCATTAACTCAATGCGTACTTTCGCAAAAATTGACTCAAATGACATTTTTATCTGAATCATTAGTTAATCAAATAGAAGCCCTAACACGTGAATTAGCTACTCATCAATTACGTCAAAAACAGCCAGAAACTTGCATTGAAGAAACGCTATCTGAAAAGCATGCACGCCATTTAGATTATTTACGTCGATTACAAGAGATGAAATACGAACTTGAGCTTAGCACAGATTCGCTTGATTACAAGAAAATTGCAACTATTGATAACCGTATTTATCGTTGCGAACAAGCAATCCAAAAGATTGAGTTAGAGATGGAAAGTGATGTTTAATCAAATAAGCGTATTTGAGTTAGCGATGTAAGCTTAATGTAGAGAAATATGGCGCCAAATTTTAAAAACTTTAGTATAGATGTGGTTGGAAAAAAAACTAAAAATCGCTTTAATCAAACACGTGATAAAAATAATATTATGGCGGGATATAGCGCTGTAAAAAAGCTTATTAGAATCAGTTTTTATACTGTTATCATTCTGAATTTTTTACTATTTTATTTTAAATCGATTAATGTCACCCTTCTTTCCAATATTTTCGACAGCAAAGTTTACATATGTTGGTCGTTAATTAACGTTATAATTAGCATAATCCTTTATAAACTAACTAAGCCCAATCTAATTGGTTTTTTAGATCCAATTTCACGCTCTAAAAGAGTTAAATATTTTGTAGGATACTTTTTTGAGTATTTTTGCGCTCTAATGGTTACGATGTATGTTGTTCCTCATAATTTAGTTTATATTGTTCCTAGCGAAATACAGACTTATACAACAGTATATAAAATGACTTCACCAGGCCCTTCGCGTGGAAAACATGGCCATTATAAAAATGGTATCAAGATCTATGAAAAATATACCGGTGATAGATTTTTTTTACCTTTTGATAAGTCCGACAATAAACAGTATCCACCCAAATTATCAGTCCAAATAAAAAATAATATATTTGGTTCTTATTTAGTGAGTTACCGTTTTTATAATAAGTGAAAACAGTTATGCATTTAAAAAGGGGTAAGATTTAACATAACAAAAGCAAATTAACGTAATAAAGCTACCATCGTTTTATTATTTTAATGATAAAAAGTAAAAATCAATCATTTATAAATAGAAAATCTTACTACATTGAATATATTAAAATATCAATCAAATTTGGCTGATAAATGTTAGGACAATGCACGCGATAAAACATTAATCATCAATCATGCATCTGTTAATAATACTTATTAATGCCATATCATTAGACAATTTTGATCAATTTAACCTATATCAATGTAACCACTAAATTTGTTATGCATTATGATCTTAGTAGCAATATACTCTCATTGAAATCAATGGATATTTTCAAAAATTCAACAACAAGTCGATGCCATATAGCCAAAATGCATATTGTTATAATTATTAATTAGTATCTTCTTTTTACGTTATATTTATAATAATCACTATAGTTAATAATTGATAATGTAATGCTATTTCCTTTAAAGCGACAAATAAGGATTTTAATATGAGTAAAATATTTGATGATAATTCACAAACCATTGGTTATACCCCATTGGTACGATTAAAACACTTTGGTAAGGGCAATATTTTAGCTAAAGTTGAATCACGTAATCCAAGCTTTAGCGTTAAATGTCGTATCGCTTCTAATATGATTTGGGATGCAGAAAAGCGCGGTTTACTCACCCCTGATGTCGAGCTAATTGAGCCAACAAGTGGTAATACGGGTATAGCACTTGCAGCCGTTGCAGCGGCGCGTGGTTATAAACTGACTTTAACCATGCCTGAAAGCATGAGTATCGAGCGACGTAAGTTATTAAAAGCGTTAGGCGCAAATTTAGTGCTAACCGAAGCGGCTAAAGGAATGAAAGGTGCTATAGAAAAAGCGGAAGAGATTGTAGCAAGCAATCCACAAAAAAATATTATGTTACAACAATTTAGTAATCCTGCTAATCCAGAAATACATGAAAAAACAACTGGACCCGAAATCTGGTTAGATACAGACGGCCAAGTTGATATTTTTATTGCAGGTGTTGGTACAGGGGGAACATTTACTGGGGTTACGCGTTATATAAAAAAAACGCAAGGTAAAAAAATAACTGCCGTTGCTGTTGAACCAACTAACTCACCGGTTATCACACAAGCACTAGCGGGCGAACTTATCAAACCTGGTCCACATAAAATTCAAGGTATAGGTGCAGGCTTTATTCCGGCAAATTTGGATCTCAATTTAATCGATCTTGTCGAAAAAGTATCTAACGAAGAAGCAATTGACACAGCGCGTATTTTAATGGAAAAAGAGGGAATTTTAGCAGGAATATCATCGGGCGCAGCAGTTTTTGCCGCTGATAAGTTAGCTAATTTACCTGAAAATGCCAATAAAACCATTGTCGTTATTTTACCATCTTCCGGTGAACGTTACTTAAGTACGGATCTCTTTAGTGGCATATTTACTGAAAAAGAATTAGGCTGATTTAAAAGAAAACCACCACACAAGGTGGTGGTTTACATACTGAATAATCAACGAATCATTTACCAAACGTGCAATCCATCTAGACTTAGATGTTCCACTTTATACATCTTGAATAATTCCAAAATGACGGTAAGCATGAGGCGTTGCAATTCGACCGCGAGGTGTACGCTGAATATAACCTTGTTGGATCAAAAACGGTTCGAGTACATCTTCAATGGTTTCGCGCTCTTCGCCTATTGCCGCAGCAATGTTATCCAAACCAACAGGACCGCCCATAAACTTTTCAATGATCGCCAATAATAACTTGCGATCCATAAAATCAAAACCTTCATTATCTACATCAAGCATATCGAGCGCTTGAGTTGCTATTGTTTCATCTACAATGCCTTTCGATTTTACATCCGCATAGTCTCTTACTCGTCGCAATAAACGATTGGCAATTCGAGGCGTACCACGAGAACGCTTAGCAATTAAATGCGCACCTTCTTGAGATAAATCCATACCTAAAAATTTGGCACTACGACTAACAATATATTCCAAATCTTCAACCCGATAAAACTCTAGGCGCTGCACAATGCCAAAGCGGTCACGTAGTGGTGAAGTTAATGAACCGGCGCGAGTGGTTGCCCCAATCAAAGTAAACGGGGGTAAATCGATTTTAATCGAACGTGCGGCAGGCCCTTCTCCAATCATAATATCTAATTGATAATCTTCCATTGCTGGATACAAAATTTCTTCAACCATAGGTGAAAGTCGGTGAATTTCGTCAATGAAGAGCACATCGTTGGTTTCTAAATTAGTTAACATAGCAGCCAGATCACCCGCTTTTTCTAATACCGGGCCCGAAGTTGTACGCAAATTAACGTTCATTTCATTAGCAACAATATTGGCTAAAGTCGTTTTCCCAAGACCAGGCGGACCAAAGATAAGTAAATGATCTAATGCATCATGCCGCTGCTTAGCGGCTTGAATAAAAATTTTCATCTGCTCACGAACATGCGGTTGACCAATATATTCATCCAAAAATTTAGGACGAATTGCTCGATCTAATGATTCTTCTTCTTTTTGAGCCTGAGGAGCTATCAAACGATCCGCTTCAATCATATCCTTGACCTATTTTATAATGCTGATTTTAATGCTTCACGAATAAGCGTTTCACTATCCATTTCTGGCTTAATGACTTTACTAATAATGCGACTAGCTTCTTGCGGTTTATAACCCAGTGCAATGAGTGCAGAAACTGCTTCGCTTTCAATTTGATTAGACGTTTTTTTAAGGTCGCTTGATGAAATTATACTACTAGTTGTGGACAAATCTTCGCCAAATCGTTTCAGGCGATCTTTCATTTCAACAATCAAACGCTCAGCGGTTTTCGTCCCCACGCCTGGTAATTTAACAAGTGTTTTGATTTCACCTTGTTCAACAGCACTAATAAATTGTTGGGCTGACATACCCGATAAGATCGCCAATGCCAATTTAGGTCCTACCCCATTCACTTTAATCAGTTCTCGAAATAGCTCTCGTTCTTGCTCATGATTAAAGCCATACAATACTTGTGCATCTTCACGAACGGCAAAATGTGTTAATACAATCACTTCTTTACCATTGTCCGGTAACTCATAAAAACAGGTCATTGGCATAAATACTTCATAGCCAACACCGCCGACCTCGATTAACACTTTGGGTGGTTGCTTTTCTATAATGAGTCCTCGTAAACGCCCTATCACATTTAATCCTTAATAAAGAGTATTATTTAACTTTATTTTAACTATCAATAACCGAGGTTTTAAACATCGCTTAAATAAAATAATAGAAATTATTTGATAGTCAGTATTAACAACATTTATAAAATAACTAGTTTGTAGTTTACCTGATAGATAATAATTAATAAAGAAAAACTGTATAAATAGACAGGCAAAATCATATACCAATTTTGGTCATTACTTATTATTGAAAGTAAGGCCTAATAATCATTTATATACATGACACGGGTAAATAGTGCTAAATCTATTTATAGTAATGCTTATAAATTATAATCAGTAACATCAGTTTTCTAGGAATAACTTGAATGATTAAGGAGTATTATGCGTGATTAGTCAAATTAAACATTTGTGTCCGAATAAGAATAATAAAGATAACTATTAGGGCTTTATAAAAGCACTAGACGAAAAAAACGATTACTATTTTGCTAAAAAAGATATCAATAACCTACCCATCGAAGAACTAAAAATTGGCAAAAAAGTTAATCTTACTGCAAATGAAAAAGACTCAGGCAAAAGATATGCAACCGATATCAAACTTATCGATAAGCGAAAAATAAAAGAGAATATTGATGTATCGGATGCCAATTTCTTTCCTGATAAAATGGATGCTAAGACTTATCAAGCATTATTAATACACTCGGTACGACAAATCGAAAACATCACCGATCCAATCGCTTTTGAAGATTCTGTTTTTAACTTATTAAAAATAATTCGATTGAATAAAATTTTTCAATTTGATAGAGAAAATCAAGCCGGATAAGCAGATGGCTTTTTTATTATTGAAAATTTAGCGGTAATGTATGATTGCACTCTCAAATCAAATTATGAAGCATTTAAAGAAGAACAAATAGAAAATTATATTAATCAACTTAATCATAAAGCACATTTAACGTTCAATACAAAAAAATGGATGGACCAACGACGCCAAAAACAATTCCGCTGACAGGCAAAAGCAAACAAGTTTGGATTATCACTAAAGGTGAAAGCAAAAAAATCAGCAATTATGATAATGTTAAAGTCAAAGAAATATCAATTCATGATTTGTGCAAAATATTCCAAAAAAGATTACATAATATTACCTATGATAATGAAAAATTAATGAATGATTTTATTTTTATTGCTAAATAATTTCTGTAAATAAATGGGAAGACTAGAAAACTAGCCTTCCCACTAAATTAGATAAAGTTAATTTTTATACCGACAATAATCAATATTCAACGGCAATCATTAAAATGGCATTTTAAAGCCTGGTGGTAATTGCATGCCACCGGTAACTTGTGCCATTCGCTCTTTTTGCGCCTCGTCTAAACGACGAGTAGCATCGTTATAAGCAGCAGCAATAAGATCTTCTAACATCTCTTTATCATCTTCTGTTAACATTGATGGGTCGATTTCAACGCGTTTGCAGCTATGTGCTCCATTGACTGTGATTTTAACCATTCCAGCACCTGATTCACCGGTCACTTCCAATTTAGCGATCTCTTCTTGAGCTTGCTGCATTTTTGCTTGCATTTGTTGGGCTTGTTTCATCAAATTACCCAAACCACCTTTTCCACCTGAAAACATATTTATTCCTCTTTTAAAACATTTAGCTGTCAATTATACAGGACGAATACTCGCTTCATCAATCTTCGCTTCAAAATATTGGCAAATCATCTCAATTTTAGTATCTCGTTTGATGATCTGCTTAGCCTGTTCTAACTTTTGTTGATATAAATCTTCGCGCATTTCTAAAGGCGTTTTATTTTCTTGATTATCATCAATCATTACCTTGAGTTTTACTAATTGTTGTCGATGGTTAGATAAAGCTTTTTCTAATTTGTTAGTATTAACAGATGAGTTGATCAGATGTTTAACTGACGAGCGCATATGTAAGACAACATTATTTTCATCAACTTGTTCTAAAAATGAATTTATTGCTATTTGTTTAATTAACGGAGCCAATTCTAGTTGTTCGATCTCTGCACACCATTTATCTTTTTGAGCCATTTCACCAATAAGTTTTTGAGTCATTTCTGGTGTTTTATCACCATTTAATGATTCTCGAAAAGCCTTTGTATCGATAACCATATCATCTTTAGTTTCAACCAGACCATAGGATTGCCATTGATAATTTTCAGCAGTAATCTCTTCTTCGTCATTATCATTAATTGTATGGCTATCTAGTTCAGTATTTTTCTCTTTCTCGTTAGTTAATGGCAAAATGTTTTTTATACGCGCTAATGAGGAGTGCTCCTCGCCATTTTGTGACTGCTCTTTTCCAGCCACTGACTCAGACTTTTTTGTATTTTGCTCCTCTTTGATTAATTGCATTCTCATTTCTAAAATATTTTTAGTAATCGAGGATGCTTCATCAGGGATAACTAAGTCTGATTGTGCAACATTATCCTTTACATCTTCTGTTATCGTTTTTTCAGCTACAATCTTTTCTGTTGTGGTTGACCTTATTGGTTCCAACTTTGGTTGTTCTTTAGCATTAGACGAATTAACTGAAGTATTTTGTAAGTTTGACTTCGGTTCAATACGTTGCTGATTTTGCTGACTTGATACCATTGGCGGGACTGGTGGTTTGCTATCCGCCATTTTTGGTGATTGCTCAGCGACTTTAGCTTGCTGGGTATGCGGTTTAACTGCCTCATTTGTCTTAGGGATAAAGGCTAACGCACGTAGAAAGCTCATTTCAACACCAACTTTTTTATCAGGTGCATAAGCAAGTTCTTTTCTACCCATCAACAAAATTTGATAAAACAACTGGATATCATTTGGCGCCATATATTGTGCTAAAAAGCGTATGCGATCTTCATTGTCACTGTAATCCCCCAGTGCAGTAGGAACGACTTGAAGTAATGCTATTTGATGTAAAAGTGCAATGCTATCAGCAAGTAGATTATCCCAATCAACACCTTGCGTCGCAGCAACATTAATTTGCTGCATTAAAGCATTACCATCCCCGTGATAAAGCGACTCTACTAGTGAAAATGGTATTGATTTATCTAACGTGCCTAGCATCATGGCAACTGACTCAGCTTCGACTTTACCATTGCCTAAAGCAATCGCTTGGTCAGTAAGACTTAACCCATCACGCATACTACCGTTAGCTGCTTTGGCCAATAACTGTATCGCTTTACTATCACTTTCGATCTGTTCGAGTTGTAAAATGTGTGATAACTGTTCGGCAATTAACGAGGTATCAAGTACATTTAAATGCAAATGCAAACAACGAGATAAAATCGTAATCGGTAATTTTTGTGGATCGGTTGTAGCTAATAAAAATTTTACATGTTCTGGTGGTTCTTCTAATGTTTTTAACAAAGCATTAAAACTACTACGTGAAAGCATATGGACTTCATCAATTAGGTAAACTTTGAATCGTCCTTTAGTTGGCAAATATTGAATATTATCTAAAATTTCACGCGTATCTTCGACCTTAGTCCTTGATGCAGCATCGATCTCAAGCAAATCAACAAAGCGACCTTGTTCAATATCGCGACAATTATCACAAACACCGCAAGGCGTTGCAGTTATACCTGTTTCGCAATTTAAACCTTTAGCGAGTAAACGTGCGATAGACGTTTTCCCAACGCCGCGAGTACCCGAAAACAAATAAGCATGGTGCACGCGCCCAAGTGAAAGCGCATTCGACAAAATTTTTAAAACATGCTGCTGTCCAACCACTTCAGAAAATGATTTTGGTCGCCACTTACGTGCCAGAACTTGATAACTCATAATCACCATTACTAATTGCTAATGAAATTGCCAATTATCATATCATAATGTGTCAAATTAGTCTTTACTATGCCGATAACCGATTTAATATTCAACAATGTTTTATACTAAAATGCATACCTTTCCTTAAACTTCATGTCAGGAATTTTTGGATGTAAAGTTTATTTAACAACCTATACGGCTGTGGGCATATAGTTACAGGTGCTCTTGGTGCTGGTAAATTTCTAAGCAACCTTTACGGCTGTGAGCCAAGTGGCTGTTTGAAAAATATTTAGAGGGCGTTTCTAAGCAACCTATACGGCTGGGAGCAACTTAGATAAAAGGCTTTCGGTGAATGCTATTTCTAAGCAACCTATACGGCTGGGAGCTAGATCGTGAGATACTATAATCGTTGTTAGTGTAAAGGTAAATGGTATTTTTGGGGGTTTAAACCCTTTTTTTGATGATTTTTTAATGTTTTGATTTTATTAAATTTTAAATTAACTTGAAAAAAAGGGGTAGCAATTGGGTTACTTGAATTCAAGTTTTTTTGTAAAATGAAACTGTATAGACTCCTCAATAATTTTTAAAAAATATTTTAACCAATTAAATATTGATTGTTTTTTATGTTTAAACGCATAGGGTTCCTTAAACTTTTTGGCAGTCATTATTTTCATTTATTAATCAAATTTGTTTCTTAAATTTCTTAATAGAATTTTTGGATTTTAGATTGGTTAAGACTTTGGACGTTGGTCGTTTTGTGATGTTTTCTTTTTTGTAAAAACGCCCGAGTAAAGAGGGGTTTATGTGCCCTCCCCCAAATTACTCGTATCGTTCATTTTTGCTTGCCGATGCTATCGGCTCGGGTTGCCCTGCCGCTAAAACCGTCCTGTTGTTGCTTAACCTTTATTACGCTTTATTAAACGCCCCCGACTTAAGGATCAAAAACTAAGGATAGGCGCAAACCCCGTTGTAGTTGTAGCCGGGGAGGTAGGTGAAAACGAGGCCGTCGTCCGTGGTGACAAGGAACGGGCGCGAACCGTCGCCGTCACTTGTCCAGACGACGCTGTCAGCGAAGTCGGCAGCGGTATAACGGTTCATGATGCCCCATTCGGTAAACAAACCCGCACCAATATTACGCTGATAAATATCTTGAGTTGATGCCGGCGTGGCGCCATCTATGCCATTAACGCATGGAAAGTCGCTATTATTGACGCCACACTTTGCGTTAGTTAAGTCTTTGACCTGTGGCAGGCGGTAACCGCCGCCTAAATTGCTACACCAGGATGAGGTGTTAACATAAGTATCAAATTTATCTCCGCGGTTGACGAACCACTGCTTTAACTCAAAACCATAACTTACGACTTCACTATTACTACTATCTTTACCGACTAACACAAAAGTCTGCGGCAAGGTAGGAGTAGCAAGACTACCCGGTGTGGCTGAACTCCGTTGGGATGCTGTTGCCACCGGACCTGTGAGGGTGACGCGAATGTTATTAGCATTATCGGGCGATGGCGTCACGGTGGCGGTAATACCGCCTTGGCTGACTGTTGGCCATGTCAATGCTGAACCTTTAACACCAGCTATGTCTAAATCAAAATACAGATTATTAGCACCAGTAGTCGGGAAGTTACGACTGTAACTTGATGGCTCAGAGGACTGCACCAGGAAGCCTTTACCTGGAGTCCAGATATCAGCGGGACCGGCACTGTCGCCGCCACCCCAAGACAGCGTCGGTTGGGCATAACAGATTTTTGGTGCGGCTTTAGGATTGATATAATAGGTGGCAGTACCACTGCTGAAATTACGACTATTTGGTAGCCCATACTGGGTGGTTAAACTACCAGCAGTAGTGGTTAATTCCACTTTATAAGGCGCATCACAGATATCTAAAGTAGCACTACGACTCACAGCATGATTTGCTTTATCGGTAATACGTACGCTTAAATTACCGCTAGCAGTAACACCATTAGTACCCTGACCATCACCATCTTCATCACCCCAATAATTATAGGGTGCACCAATTAAAGCACTTAAGGCAATGGAATTGGTATTGGTAGGTATTGACATAACAATATCAGCGAAACTCTGATTGGTTACCGGCAGCTGTATTGGGTTGACTGCGGTTGAAGTATTGGTTGCTGGTGTAATGTGAGTACCGTCGGATAGGGTAATCCATAACAAACCATCTGCAGTGGTAACCTTAGTTACCCCATTATCAAAGGTTAAATAAGGTGGATTACCATGAATATATTCAGTTGTACTTGCCGATAATGCTTGAGTATTAGAGCAATAAAACAACAATAACATCGGCATCCAAGCTAAACCAAGTTTAGATAACCTACCTGATGCTTGAGTTTGAGTATAAACCCCTAGTGAAGTTAAGATTAACCTTAAATTTATATCTTTAATTAAGCTTAAGGATAACGCTGAGCTCAAAGCGTATCTTTTGTTTACACTTATTGCTAAAAAACGATGATTATTTACGCTATTTCGATGAAATAAGTTAAAAGTAGAAGTAAGAATTGAATTAAATTTCAGCCTAAAGAGAGATTGATGAGTTTTTAAAACATTGTTTTGCCAGCGCTGGTGTCTATAATTATACTGCATGGCGTTCCATCCGTCAACTAATCTTTTATTTTATTTAGGTTTTTTTATGCTAAACGGCTATAAATTAAGCCTAAATCGTTTTAATTATAAGGGGATAATAAAAAAAAGCCACTCATTCAGCCGAATTATTTGTAAGGAAATGTAAAATAGTAAGATATATTTGAAATATATCGTATTATTTTTTATTCGAAAATATATCACCCCTTTTATTTCTTAAATTTCTTAATAGAATTTTTGGATTTTAGATTGGTTAAGATTTTGGACATTGGTCGTTTTGTGATGTTTTCTTTTCGGTGAAAACGACCGAGAAAAAAGGAGGTTTATGAACCTCCCCAAATTACTCGTATCGCCCATTTTTGCTTGCTTCTTCGAGGCTATTATCGCTATGTACTAATCTTCAAATTTGTTCCATAAAAAATTTGTCCCCACAACCGCTCGAATACTGGTCACAGCTTTACTGCTTTCGTTTCACATTAACAAACCAGCGAGAATCGTAGCTCGTGTATGCCCTCGCCTTATTCAGTATTCTGAATGTTCTAGGCCAATTCCCTCACTCGGCAAAATTTATATTGGAAATGAACATCTCGATTGGAATTAAGTAATCGCCCAAGAAAAAAACTTAAGTATAAAACACCCTGTGAAGCCTTTTTTAGGCTGAATTCATACTTAGTAGTTGAATTCAAGCAAAGTTTTTATGCTAAAACGTACATATTTCCTTAAGCTTTTTATCAAAATTTAATTTGTTAAATGATCTATTTGTCAGCAGTTGTGAAATAGTTTAGGTTAATTGATATGTTGAATTATCACGCTGCCAAGCCATTTGGCTCGGCAGAGTATCCGCCTAAATCAACTTTTTATTCAAGTTTTTGGCGTTTAGTTTTGATTTAAATAAGCCCAAGCATATTGTGCATAAAATTCTGCACCTAAGGTCATACCATCTTCGTCAACATTAAAGCAACCATGATGATGTGGCCATTGCGTGTCTTTTTCAGGATTACCGGAACCCACCAAGGCAAAAGCGCCTGGAATGTTTTCTGTATAGTAACTAAAATCTTCACCACCAGTTGTCGGTGGTTCAAAATAAAGGGTTTGTTCACCAAACGATTCGACAATAACTTTTTGTGCTAATAAGGCACTCTCTTTATCATTAATCACGGGAAGTGTACCGTAAATATATTCAACTTCGGCCGTAGCTCGGTACATAGCAGCAACTTGGTTAGCATATCGACGAATTGCTGCTTCAATTTTGTCACGTACAGCAACATTAAAACAGCGTACAGTGCCCTCTAATACCGCATTTTCGGCAATCACATTAAAACGAGTACCAACATCCATTTTGCCAATGGTGACTACAGCTGGATCAAGTGGGGAGACTTCGCGCGAGACAATAGACTGTATATTCATTACAAATGAAGATGCGACCATAACGGCATCAACAGTGTCATGTGGCATAGATCCATGCCCACCTTTACCTTTAAAACGAACAGTTAATAAATCTGCCGAAGCAAAACTAGAACCGACCACACAAGACACTTTCCCTACAGGTGTTTGTGACCAAATATGCATGCCAAAAGCGCTATCGACATCTTCAAGCACACCCTGTTTAATCATGTCTTTTGCACCTTGGGCGATTTCTTCCGCCGGTTGAAACACTAATCTCACATTACCTTTTAGCTGATCGCGAATAGCATAAAGTGCTTTAGCCGCAGTCAGTAGCATAGAAGCATGGGTATCATGACCACAAGCATGCATTTTGCCATCAATTGTTGATTTATAATCGATGTTGGTACTTAATTCTTGCACCGGTAATGCATCGATATCTGCTCTCAGTAAGATTCTTTTACCGGGTTTACCACCTTGGATATCAGCAATAATGCCTGTTGGTTTAGTCCGGCGGTAAGGAATACCGATTTTATCAAGTTGTTCAGCTATTTTGTCAGTGGTTCTAAACTCTTCCCATGGTAATTCAGGATGTCGATGTAGGTCTCGACGAAAAGCAATCATTTCATCAATATTTTGTTGAACGAGTTTTTTGATATCTGGATTTATCATGATACTACCTTTAATATTTCAATGTATTCTATTTTTTAGGATTAGATATGCAATCATCTAATCCTTATTTATGTCATTACTTTTTTTTAATTGTGTCGGTTACTTTAGCCAATCAACACCATTTTATCTGTCACTAGGGCGTAACTGCTGATGGTGCGACAATCATATTGACCATGATACCGGCAAGCACCACAGATACGATTGTGACTGAAATAAATCCACCAATCAGCATCGGTGGTAACATATGGCTAGTCAGCACCTCTTTTTCTTTCTGATCTTTAGTTAAATTGTTGATCACTTCATTGGTAATAATATAATCGGCAGGAAAACCATATAAGGCGGTCAGTGCGATAGAAAACGCCATCTCTTTACTCACTTTTAAAACTTTACCCACAATCACCGAAAAGATAAACATGCCAACCACCGCAGATAAAATAAAGATGATAAGTGGTGTAATTAATCGAACTAGCATTTCAGGCGTTGCTTTACTTAAGGTATCAAAAATAAAGAGCATTAATCCCATCACCGCTAAACCAAATCCACCTGCTTTTTTGAGTGGATGACGTTCTAAGAAGCCACACGATGCCGCAATAACACCAAATAGTAAACATAAGACAAATGGGCTAACACTGACAATTGGCTTTAAAATTTCAGAGACAGAGTAAGCTAAAAGCCCAATAATTGCGATACGTAAAAAAATGAAATAAGATGAATTATAGCTGGAAGGAATTTTAGCAAACATGCGTGGCATCGGATTTTCATCATCTGCGACCACTGATTGTTTGTCAATCGATGACTTTGGATCGTTATTGGCATTCCAAGTACCTGCATGATACTGGCTTAGCACTCGTCGTCCTTCTCGTTTAAGCATGATTGAGGTAAGCGGATAACCAATAAAGCCTTGCATCACATAGATAATAATGGCAAATACAGCGAGATCAGGTAATCCAGCATCGGTTGCACCTTTCGCCATAATAATGGCCGATACAATGCCGCCAACTAGAGGCGGAATCGCCACAACAACGGTATTAAAGTCAAAGAATAGATAGCCCACTATTATTGCAATAATAATGATCCCCACAATTCCTGCCAGCGAAATTAAAATAGTTTTCCACTGTAGTAATAGTTCCTTAACCGATAATAGTGTACCCATATTAACGATCAGTAAATACATAAACATTACAGCAACGACAGTTGGGATACCCGCACGAGCGACGATATCTTTTGGGAAAAACGTCCAATAACCAAGTAAGAATAGCACCGCACAAATAAATACAGAGGGGATCCAAGCTTTGGTTCGGGTTGAAACAATATCGCCAAGATATAAAATAATTAACAATAATACGAGCGCTAACATTTGTGGCATGTCATTCATCGGTGACATAAAAAGCTCCATTTTTTATCTTTTTTTAATAAATTTGTTTTCTTAAGAGACGCTATTATAGTTAATTATTTATGATGTTATATATTTTTTATCATGAAATCGTTAATTTCATCTAAAAATAAATTGCCATATTTCTCTAATTTAATTTTACCTACACCTGTAACGTTAAGTAGTTGTTTTTTGCTTTCTGGCATAGTTTGCACCATTTCTAATAAGGTCGCATCGCTAAATATGACATATGGTGCAATATCTTCAACATCTGCAATATCTTTACGTAATCGTTTTAGATTATTAAATAAAATACGCTCTTCATAAGACAAAATGGTAGTTAAGTTAATTGCTCTAGCATATCGATTTAAGCGACTCTTCTTCACTATCTCTAGTCGAGGTTTGGCTAAAGATAAACTAATTTCACCTCTTAAAACTTTTCGAGCTTCTTGAGTCAGTTGCAACGTTGTAAAAGTTGAAATATTTTGACTTAAGTAACCTAAATAAATTAATTGTCTAATGACACTCAACCAATAATCTGTTGAATGCTGTTTCCCAATTCCATAAACAGACAATTTGTCATGTCCGTTTTCTTTTATTTGCGAGCGAGCTGATCCTCGTAATACATCAGAAATATATTGTGCGCCATAACGTTGCTCAACGCGATAGACACACGATAAAACTTTTTGCGCATCAATTAAACCATCGTACATTTCTGGTGGATACAGACAAATATCACAGTTATTACAAGGCTCACTGTGATTTTCACCAAAATAATTAAGCAATACGATTCGCCGACAAGTTAAGCTTTGAGCGAATGATTCCATAGCATTAACTTTATGTTGCTCGACCTCTTTATGCTTACCATCCATTTTGTCAGCAATTTGTCGATGATACCAATTTAAATCTTTGCCATTAAAAAGTAATATTGCTTCGGCAGGTACGCCATCTCGCCCTGCTCGTCCCGTTTCTTGATAATAAGCTTCAATTGTTCTTGGGCAATCTGCATGGATAACAAATCGAATATTCGGTTTATTAATTCCCATACCAAATGCAACTGTTGCAACAATAATTTGTACATTATCTTTTAAAAAAGATTCTTGTGCCTGTAAACGTTCGCTGTTGGTTAAACCAGCATGATAAGCTATAACAGAAAAACCACGTGCAGCAAGCCTTGTCGCCATATCTTCAACTTTAGAACGACTTGAACAATAAATTATGCCACTATTGCCTTTTTGTGTTTCAATAAAAGAGACCACTTGCTCGGTTAAATTAAATTTATCCACTACGGTATAACGGATATTGGGACGATCAAAACTACGCACGACAACTAAAGGATCCACTAGTTTTAATTGATGAATAATATCCGTCTGAGTCATCTTATCCGCTGTTGCAGTCAGTGCAACCAAAGGAATATCAGGAAAACGCGCAGAGAGCTGCCCTAATTGGCGATAATCAGGGCGAAAATCATGGCCCCATTGTGAAATACAGTGTGCTTCATCTATGGCAATTAATGAAGGGGGATGTTTTTCAATCATGGTAGAAAATGATGATACAGCAAGTCTTTCCGGTGAAATATAAAGCAATTTTATCGAGTGTGATAAATATTGTTCAATAACGGCTTGCTGTTCATCTGATGATTGAGTTGCATTTAGATATGCTGCCGAAATACCGTTGGCAATGAGTTGATCAACCTGATCTTTCATTAAAGAAATTAACGGTGAAATGACCAAAGCGGTACTTGGCAATAATACGGCGGGTATTTGGTAACATAACGATTTACCACCACCGGTAGGAATAATTGTTAAGGTATCTCGACCATCGATAATTGATTCAATAATTTCTTTTTGTTGATTTCTGAATGATTTATATCCAAAAATATTATGTAAAACATCCTCTATCTGATCTTTTATCGACATGTTAACCAAAACAAATAGCTCCTTAATTATTCCATGGAGTATAGCTAAATAAGACTAAACAAACCACAGAAAATTTACATTTATTTACAATTCGAGAAAAAAAACTAAAACTGTTTTTTAAATTGTAATAATGATAAAAATAAATCTATTTTACAACCCTTATCTTGATCATAAAAACAACGGATTCGGTTATTCTATAACCACAATCGTTCAATAGATTAAAAAACAGGCTATTTTTAATTTTTTTACTTGATACAAATCGATTTCACAGCTAATATTTGCGTGTTTCAACATATACGCCCGTAGCTCAGTTGGTTAGAGCATCACCTTGACATGGTGGGGGTCAGTGGTTCGAGTCCACCCGGGCGTACCAATTCAAGTCCTTATCCGAAAAGACTCCGCAAGAATTAATCTTCATCTCAATTCTATTAAAGGGGTTAAATCGGGGTAAAACTGGGGTAAAACCCATACCATTTTTTAGCAAATCTATTATTATCCACTTTCCACCGCCGCACTTCAAATTTCACCATTGCAAAATTCGTTTATTGTTAATAAAAGACCGTTTGCTTGTAACATGATAACAATTAACAACACAATACCATTTACAAACGTGGGCTATAGCTTATTTTGAATATATACAATTATTCAATTGATTATTATACTTAAAAATCAAGATAATTATTGCATATAGAATAACTTCTAAACACGAGAATAAAAAAAAGCGATCAAAATCGCAATTGTTGTAACAAATTATCTTAACTTACTTTATTGTTGGATGATATTCACTTTTTCACACGTACAAAATACGAAAAAGGCTATGCTCTTAATAACACCATATTGTGCCTGTTATTTCCCATCATCATTTTTTGATTTAATATTTATTATTATTAAATTCAGATCTGATAAGTTAGTTAACTAATGATTGTCTTCGTTGATGTCAAATTTCGATTAATCATAGGAACGGTATGACATATTTTTTATTTTGAACGTTCGATTGGCTAGCCTATCAAGATAAAACAGAGTTAACAGCATAATTCAAGTCATAAAAAAATTTTGATAAATAATAAATTAAAATTTTTTGACTGTATTTTGAATTAACCATGGTTAAATAAATTTTTACTGATATGATCTAAGTAATTAAACACTTTAATAGGAAAATACAATGAAAAAAATTTTATTAATATCATTTATTTCTGCAATGCTATTAGGTTGTGATGCTAATGTTGAAACAACCGTGACAATTTCACAGCTTGATGCTAAACCATCTTTTGTTAAGGGAAACTTAACATTAGAAGTCCCTGCCTGCTCAGATTATAAAGACTCCAGAAGTGAATCATCGTCACTCATTACAGCTAAAAAAGAGATAGCCCAACTATTCAAATCAGTTGAATATAAAGAGTGTTATACTCAAAAAATGAAATCATATGCATCATTTGAAATTCCTATTTTAGTTGGTCAAGACATATCAGACACTGAACTTTTAAAACAAGCAGATATCCTAACGGTTAAACATGATAAAGGAATATATGCTATAACTAACCCCGAGTTCACAAAAAAATTAATTCAATATAAGAAAAAAGCCATGTCAAATATTGATTTTAAAATTTCAATTTCACTTATCAATGACACCGATAAGTCTATCGATAAAATTTCTGTAACAAAAGCTTTTATCAATAATAGCCCATACGATGCGGCAGAGTTCTCTTTAACACCAAATGCTAAGGTAACAATAACACTGAGTGATGTTTCTACCCAAATACTGTTAAACCCGACTACAGATTCAAATAATAAACAAGGTATAACTGAAATCGCTAAATTTCAGTAAAATAATATTGTTAAATGCATATCATATGTCTTTATGATACTTACATAATTAAAAAAGGGCGCTTTAACCCGCCCTTTTTATATAAAAATCGTCTTAGAAAAATAGTCGAGAGATTGTTTGGTTCATTTAGAAATTAATCTCAGTACCAACAAAATAACGTCGACCTTCTAACGTTTTACCAAAATCATCGTTGCTTACGTCTTTATCAAACAAGTTATAAATACCAGCATATAATTTTGCTTGTTTATGGATTTTATAAGATGCACCAACATCCCAGAAAGTATAGCCTGCATAAGTGACATATTCAGTTTTGTTACTATTTCTTTTTGTTCCACTCTCTTGACCATAATAAGCCATTTTAGCCCATAAATCCCAATCATGGGCCACATACCAATCAAGTTGTGTATTAAACTTCTGTTTAGGTGTACGATTTAGAGCCTTACCCTTATCGATCCCACTTTTTTGCTCAGTCTTAGTCCAAGAATAATTAGAACTCAATAAAAAATTAGTGAATAAAGGAGTTTTAAATGAAAGTTCAAGACCTTTCAAGTCCGCTTTATCGACATTATCTTGCGCTTTTACTAGATCAAATTTTTTACTATAACCGGGAACTGTACATACGCCACTGTCACTTTTTCCTTCACAAATTGTATAAGATACTATTTTATCCTTATACCTAGTGTAGAAGGCGGTTGCGGTTGCATCCATTCCATAATCATTTGTATAGCCAATACTTATTTCGTAATTATCAGATTTTTCAGGTTTTAGATCTGGATTACCCAAAATAACACCATTTAATTGATTTCCTCCCGTTGGCTGCCCCCAATCTGAAACAACTTGACGTAATTGTGGAGTCGCAAAGCCAGTTGAATAACCACCTTTTAATGTAAAGTTATCATCAATATTCCAAACGCTATATAATCTTGGATTCCAGTTACTACCATAATTTTCATCTTTGTTATAACGTAAACCAGCGGTTAAACTCCAATTGTCTAATAAATGGATCTCATCTTCTGCAAATAAAGCATAATTCCAACGATCAATTTTAGATACATCACTATCAATTTTATTTTCTTTATCATGTAACTCTTGATAATTATATTTACCACCTATTGTTAAAATATTAACACTAAATGGAATGGTAACACGGCTGTCGATATCGGTATTTCGTATCTTCATGTTGCGTTTTTTGTTATTATTTTCTTCATGAGAAACATAAGAAGTAGTTGTGACATCGCCAAATATTCCATTATGTGTCAACCCAAACGAATTATGATGATCATCTCGAAGAAAATCTGTTTTTTGTCTAGGTACTCTTGTTTTACCAATTGTTGCTTTACTATTTTGTAACGCATGTCCAAAATCTAAATCAAATTTTTGAGTATCGGTTGCATTTAATGACAATTTACCATTTATACTGCGCAATTTTTGTTCGGCATGCCCATTAACAATCTCATCCTCATGGCGATTAGAGTATTGACCATAAAGTTGAATACCTAATATATCATCAATAATAGGACCCATTGTTGAAAAGCTGCCAATATAAGTATCTTTTTCTTTGGAACGATAAGGGATAACCGTCTCTAAACGTAAACCTGTATGCCATTTATCTGACACTTTTTTAGTAATAATATTAATGACCCCACCCATCGCATCAGAACCATACAGTGATGACATAGGCCCACGCACCACCTCAATACGTTCAATAGCAGTCAATGGCGGCAGCCAACCTTGCTCAAATCCAGAATTATCACCATTAGGCCGCGTTTCACGAGTGCTGACTTTTTTACCATCAACCAAAATCATTGTATATTTTGCATCCATACCACGAATACTGATATCTGTAGCATCACCGCCACCTGAAATAGTTACACCTGGAATATCTTTTAAAGCGTCAGTGACATCACGGTAAGGTTTATTATCAATTTCTTCGGGCGTGATAACCGAAATTGTTGCTGGCGCTTCTTTAACTTGTTGAGAAAACCCCGAAGCGGTTACAACCATAGTATCAGTATCAGAATTAGTTGCCGCCAAAGCCGAGGTTGATAATGATATTAAAATACCTGAATTGATTGCATGTTTTGCAAGTTTAAGTTTCTTTTTGAAAGCCATGATGTATAACCCTATTATTAATAATGATATTTTTATTTCAAGTGGAATGTGAACACTACAGTATATGAGAACAATTATCAATATCTTTTCGAAAAATTATTTAAGACTAGACAATTTTAATTTATTAAATAATAATAGTTCTCATTTACACATAAACATAATGCGAGAAATTATGATGAAGAGAAATAAAAAATGGTTACTAATTAGCCTTATTGCCGCGACATTAGGACTAACCGGTTGCCAATCATCAAATACGATGATAGTAACAGCCGATAATCAAACAGTAACGGTTCCCAAATTACCACATAAAGTTGTCGTGATGAATTATGGTGCCTTAGACACCTTAGATGCATTAGGCAAAGGTTCTATCGTTGTTGGCGCACCACAATCAGTAATTCCAACCTACTTAAATCAGTATAAAAAAACCAATATTAAAGATACAGGTAATATGAAAGAACCTGATTTAGAGGCGATTAAACAAGTTAAACCTGATTTAATTATTATTGATGGTCGTCAAGCTAGTCGTGCGCCTGAGTTAACTAAAATTGCGCCTGTTATTAATCTAAGTGTTGATGCTAAAAACTATATTCAATCAACAAAAGATCATATTAATGTGTTGGCAAGTATTACCGGAACGGAAGCTAAAGCTACTAATTTAATTCAATCGCTTGAAAAAAAGGTAAATGATGCACAATCAATTGCTTTAGCAAGCCATAAAAAAGCGATTGTAGCAATTCATAATGATGGAAAAATGATCCTTATAAATACTAGCTCAAGTGCGGCTTTAATACATGATGTACTAAAAGTTAAACGGGCAGTACCCGTCGATGTTAAATCTAGCAATAATAACGACAAACCTAAACCGGTATTTATTGATAATCATTACATAAGCACAGTAAAACCTGATGTTATCTATATCGTTGATCGCAGTAAAGCTATTGGTAAAGAAGGCATGAGTGAAAATTACTTTGACTCAAAAGTATTGAAAAAGGCTAAAACACAGGTGATATATTTAACGCCTGATCTTTGGTACTTATCTGGCGGCGGTGCAGAAAGTTTGGATCGTCAAATTGATGAAGTGGTAAATTCACTAAAATAAATTATTATTAAATTTTTAACTTCCTATTTATGAGCTGTTATTGTCAAATAACGGCTCTTTTTTTAATTAGATAAATCAACCATAATAAATTAAAATACGAGGAATAATTAGCTACTTTTTAGCTATTCTAATTTTAATAACTTAATTCAAAAAACAGTTTACTTAAAATTCAAATTAACCCCATTAAAGCATAAGAAACTTATTTTAACGTAGAATAACCATCTATTAATACATTGATGCTAAAGATGTTTATACGCAATGAGAAATTCTTTATATCAACTAAGATGAAATATGGTAAAATGCACCCGTTTTTTTATTATTAGCTACAAAATTAAACTAATTGACTGATAAAATTCTCAAATATACCTCTAATTAATAAACACACTATAAAAATATGAATATGTCATCCCCTACTATTGGATTTGTGAGTCTTGGTTGTCCTAAAAACCTTGTTGACTCAGAGCGAATTTTAACTGAGTTACGTACTCAAGGTTATCAAGTTGTACCAAGTTATGATAATGCTGATTTAGTTATTGTTAATACCTGTGGTTTTATTGATAGTGCTGTACAAGAATCGCTTGAAGCTATCGGTGAAGCATTAAACGAAAATGGAAAAGTCATTGTCACTGGCTGCCTTGGCGCCAAAGAAGATCAGATTCGTTCTGTTCATCCTAAAGTGCTTGAAATATCAGGTCCACACAGTTACGAATCTGTGCTAACTCATGTAAACAAATACGCGCCTAAACCAGCTTATAATCCCTTTACAAGTTTAGTGCCACAACAAGGTGTTAAATTAACACCAAAGCATTATGCTTATTTAAAAATTTCTGAAGGTTGTAATCATAACTGTACATTTTGTATTATTCCATCACTTCGAGGCGAGATGGTCAGTCGCCCGATTGGTAATGTGCTTGATGAAGCTAAACGCTTAGCCGACAGTGGTGTTAAAGAATTATTAGTGATTGCACAAGATACATCAGCCTATGGTATTGATATTAAAAATCGTACCGATTTCTGGAATGGTATGCCACTAAAAACCGATATCAAAACGCTTTGTGAACAATTAGCGAGTCTCGGTATTTGGGTAAGGTTACACTATATGTATCCCTACCCGAGTGTTGATGAATTGATTCCATTAATGGCTGAAGGTAAAATTCTTCCTTATTTAGATGTACCTTTACAGCATGCCAGCCCATCAGTGCTGAAATCAATGAAACGACCAGGCACCATTGAACGTACTCTTGAACGAATTGAAAAATGGCGAAATATTTGTCCTGAAATCACCCTACGTTCAACCTTTATTGTCGGCTATCCTGGCGAAACCGAACAAGATTTTGAACTATTACTCGACTTTTTATCGCAAGCACAATTAGATCGCGTTGGCTGTTTTACTTACAGTCCTGTTGAAGGTGCAGCAGCGAATGCGCTACCAAATCAAATTCCTGACGAAATCAAACAACAACGTTATGATCGTTTTATGCAACTACAACAAATGATTTCTACCCAAAAATTACAAGATAAAATTGGGAAAACATTATCGGTCATCATAGACGAAGTAGATGAAGAAGGCGCAATTGGCCGTAGCATGGCAGATGCACCAGAAATTGATGGTGTTGTTTACCTAAATGAAGAAAACAGTGTTAAAGTTGGCGATATAGTTCAAGTTAATATTGAACATTCAGACGAATATGATTTATGGGGAACTGTTAAACAGTAATAATAACAATGAAACTACATTATCGGTTAGAGATTAAAAATATTATAAAATTAGCAGTTCCGGTATTGATTGCCCAAATATCGCAAACAGCTATCACCTTTGTTGATACCATTATGGCCGGCAATTATAGTGCTACTGCACTTTCTGGTGTAGCGATTGCGGTTTCCATTTGGCTACCAACAATTTTATTTGGTCAAGGATTACTGACAGTTTTAACACCGATTATCGCTAATTTAAATGGCGCGGCTAAACGCGATCAAATTGCAATTCATACCCGTCAAGGTGTAATTATTGCGTTATTTTTGTCGATAATCATGATGCTTTTTCTCTATCATTCCGATAAATTAATTACATTGAGAAGTTCAACTGATCATCCTATCGATCCAGAAATGGTTAATGTAGCGGTATCGTTTTTACGTGCAATTATGTGGGGAGTACCGGCTTTTTTACTCTTTTTTGTTTACCGTAATCAATGTGAAGGGTTATCAAATACTAAACCAGCAATGGTAATTATATTTATTGCATTACTTGCCAATATTCCCATTAATTACGTATTAATATATGGTAAATTAGGGTTACCAGCTTTTGGCGGTGTAGGTTGCGGTATCACTGCCGCAATTATTTTTTGGTTAATGTTCGCATTAATTAGACTATACACATTAACCACCTCAAGTCAGCAAGATGTACGCAAAACACCAATGGTTAAACTATTTGATTTTTCAATCATCAAAAATATTATTGTTCTTGGTACACCTTTAGCATTAGCCTACTTTTTCGAAGTCAGTTTGTTTGCAGTTGTTGCATTATTGATAGCGCCATTAGGTCAAACAACCGTTGCTGCCCACCAAATTATTTTTACCATCAGTAGTTTAACATTTGCTATTCCCCTATCATTAGGTGTCGCAACAAGTATTCGTGTCGGTTTTTTATTGGGTAAAAGCAAGCCAATTTTAGCAAAGCAAAGCGCTTATATCAGTTTAACAATATCATTAATGTTAGCAATTATTGTGGCACTGATATTAGTAATATTTAAATCACCAATAATTGAAGTTTTCACCACCGAAAGCACTGTTATTTCTATCTGCATGCAATTAATTATTTTATTGGCTATCTATCAAGTCTCTGATTATTTACAGGTGGTTGCAAGTAACGTACTGCGCGGTTATAAAGATACACAAAGTATTTTCTTTATTACACTTATTTCTTATTGGGTAGTCGGCTTACCCGTTGGTTATATTTTGGGATTAACAAATATTATTATCGAACCAATAGGAGCTGCTGGTTTTTGGATAGGATTTATATCAGGCCTGAGTGTTGCAGCAATTTTATTGCTTGCAAGAATGGTTTATATTCAAAGACAACCTATCGATGTTATTCTAGCGCGGGCATCGAGATAGTGTTAATAAGTAAAGAATAATAAACCGAATTTTTAATGGGTAAATCTAATTTCAACATTAAAAAATTGTCTGACTAATATTTAAAACTAAAATAAATTAGTTGATCTTATTATGATTTTGCGCTTTATGATCTTTAAAAAAACACCCTCTTTTAAAGGTTAACAATATCAGTAACAAGCAGTTTTTCATAGGGTAATTCTTCAATCCTAATAAAAAAACTGCTTGTTACAGATTTAATGCATTAAACGGAATTTAAATTTAGTATTCTTAATAATCCTCTCACAAATAAAACCGTCAAATATCTGATTAAATGACTATGTACTAACGACTGTTTGAGTCAAGCCATGATAATTAAGTTTATAAAATTTATAGCGTAAAAAATAAACTTATAAATTGACGTTATCATTAAGAAATAACTATAGAGAATAATTGCACAAAATTTATTTAACTATATAATTAATCTCCAAATTAATTATTCAGAAAAAGTTTTAATTTTGTGATTTTAAAAAAAAGAATATTATTGCAACATGTCGTCTGCCTTGGCCTATCAGTATTATTAGTCTATTTATTAGGCTATCCACAACGATTCGATCGTATATTACTTACATACTTTTCACTCATTTTATTTGCAAGATTTACTATTGGCAAAATCTTGTTCGGCATTTTTTTTGTAATCGCTGCATTATATTTCCCTGCCGGATTCTATTATGGTTCCCCAAATGTTGCTGTTGTCAGTGCTATAGCAGAAACAAATATAGATGAATTCGAAGAGTTTTGTTCCCAACTCTCATTTTATTTTTATACTATTCCATTATTATTAATTTTAGTTTTTATTGTAATTTTTAGAAAATTTCCATTTCCAAAAGTTAATAATTGCTACTTAATTATTTTTGCCATCTTGCTTCTTTGTTACAGGCCAATTAAAGCTATTATTAAATACAATTCGAACACTTTCACTTCAATTTCATCAACTTTTATACACACAGTAAAATATCCTATTTTAGAATTTACTGTATCATTTTATGATTGTGTAAAGCTATACTTAAAAGAAAAACAAGAACAAGCTAAACAACTAGAAAATAACAATTTAATTCCAATTTCATCGATTACTCCTAAAAACAAAACCTATATTATCATTATTGGCGAAAGCGTTCGTAAAGATTATATGAGTGCCTACGGTTTTAAATATATCAATACGCCATTTATTGATAAAAATGCCTATATCATTTGGGATGGATTAATTGCACCAGCCCCACATACTCAAGCATCAATACCGCATTTAATTAGTGAATCATTTTTTCCTACTTCCAAAGAAGTTAATACCCAATTAAATAATAATATCGTCAGTATTGCTAACCAAGCAGGATTTGACACCTATTGGCTTTCAAATCAGGGGAAGCTAGGAGCAATTGAAATTACTGTACCTCGTATCGCCGCTTATGCAAAATACTCTTTTTATACTAAATCAGGAGAGTTTAATGGTAAGTCCTCACGAGGAAAATATGATACTTTGTTATTACCAGAATTAGATAATATTCTTTCAAAAAATGATGATAATCCCAAACTAATTGTTATGCATCTTATCGGTTCACATCCTCATTTTTGTAGGCGACTAGAACTTCCCGTTCAATTTGATCTTAATAATGAAAATATTTCATGTTATGTAAGCAGTATTAAGGAGACAGATGACCTCATTGCTGCAACCATAGATACACTAAAAAAATATTATCAAGATTATTCCGTTGTCTATTTTGCAGATCATGGACTTGCTCATGCAGATCAGTATCAAGACTTAAGGCACAATGCTGACTATCAAAACAGTTATCAAGTACCGTTAATTTTCTTTGATTCAAATAATCAATCGCAACTAAGAATCAACAAACAAATTTCTGGTTTTCAGTTTGTCTATTTATTAAGCAAATGGATGGGTGTTCAATTAGATGTCAAACATGATTATATGCAACATGAAATTACAGAAATACCCGAACAGCAAAATATCAAAGTCAAAGATTGGAACATGAATAATTTATACGAGTATGATAAATTGAAAAAAGATCCAAATCCTTTCAATTAGTATTTTAAATAATATTTTATAAAAATAGCTTATCAAAATAAAAACGCCATTAGCAATCTACTGCTTATGGCGTTATGAGTTCGTTTTCTAATGTTGTTATTTTAACAAACTATTGGCTTGGGCAATTACATTTTCAACAGTAAAACCAAATGCTTTAAATAATTGCTCTGCTGGTCCTGATTCACCAAACGTTGTCATGCCGATAACTTTGCCATTTAGACCTACATATTTATACCAATAATCACTAATACCAGCTTCAATAGCAATTCTTGCTGTTACTGATGAGGGTAAAACTGATTCTTTATAAGATGGATCTTGTTTGTCAAAGGCATCTGTTGAAGGCATTGAAACGACTCTAACCTTTTTACCTGCTTGGGTAAGTTGATGATAAGCTTCTACCGCAAGTTCAACTTCAGAGCCAGTCGCAATAATGATAAGATCTGGCGTGCCTGTACAATCATTTAGAACATAACCACCACGATAAACATTAGCTAATTGCTGTGCTGTACGATCTTGTTGTTTAAGATTTTGTCTTGAGAAGATCAATGCTGTTGGACCATCTTTACGTTCAATTGCATATTGCCATGCAATGGCTGATTCAACTTGGTCACACGGTCGCCAAGTACTAACGTTTGGAGTAACGCGCAAACTAGCCATTTGTTCAACAGGTTGATGCGTTGGTCCATCTTCACCTAGACCTATTGAATCATGGGTATAGATAAATAATGAACGAATCTTCATTAACGCAGCCATTCTTACTGCATTACGGGCATATTCCATAAACATTAAGAAAGTTGCACCGTAAGGAATAAATCCGCCATGTAGAGCAATACCATTCATAATCGCTGACATACCAAATTCACGCACGCCATAATGAATATAATTGCCATCAGGATTAGACAATATCTCTTTAGAGCCTGACCACATGGTTAAGTTACTTGGTGCTAAGTCCGCTGAACCACCAAGAAATTCTGGTAGTGCTGGTGCAAAAGCTTCGATCGCATTTTGTGAGGCTTTACGCGTTGCAATAGTTGCTGGATTTGCTTGTAATTTATTAATAAAATCTTTAGCTGTTTGTTGCCAATTAGTTGGCAATTGACCTTCAACACGGCGTTTGAATTCTTTCGCTAATTCAGGATAGGCTTTAGCATAAGCATCAAAACGCACATTCCACTCTTGCTCACTTTGCTGACCTTTTGCTTTTGCATCCCAAGCTTCATAATATTCTTTCGGAATCTCAAACGGCGGATATGTCCATCCTAATGCTTTGCGAGTGGCTTCGATTTCAGCATCACCAAGTGGTGCCCCATGGCTTTCATGGCTACCAGCTTTATTTGGTGAACCAAAACCAATAATTGTTTTACACATTAATAATGATGGTTTATCTGTTACGGCTTGTGCATGCTCGATAGCTTCAGCTAACGCTTTCGCATCATGGCCATCAATACCACGAATCACATGCCAGCCGTAAGCTTCAAAACGTTTTGCAGTATCATCAGTGAACCATCCTTCCACTTCACCATCAATTGAAATACCATTATCATCATAAAACGCGATAAGTTTACCTAATTTAAGGGTGCCAGCTAATGAACAGACTTCATGAGAAATACCTTCCATCATACAGCCATCACCCATAAATACATAAGTATGATGGTCAACAATATTATGACCGGCTTTATTGAATTGGGCTGCTAATGTTTTTTCTGCAATTGCCATACCAACCGCATTAGCGATACCTTGACCTAATGGGCCTGTTGTGGTTTCAATGCCTGGTAGATGACCATATTCAGGATGCCCTGCCGTTTTTGAATGCAATTGACGAAAATTCTTTAAATCATCTATCGTGACATTATAGCCAGTTAAATGTAATAAGCTATAAATCAACATTGACGCATGGCCATTTGATAATACAAATCGGTCACGGTCTGCCCAATGAGGATTAGTTGGATTATGTTTTAAAAAACCTCGCCAAAGAACTTCGGCCATATCAGCCATTCCCATAGGAGCCCCTGGATGACCTGATTTTGCTTTTTGTACGCCATCCATACTTAATGCTCTTATCGCATTCGCGAGTTCGCGGTGAGATAAAGTTGTTGCATTCATTTTGTTATCTCCAAAATATTTAATTTAAATATCATTACTATTTGCAAGTTAAATCACACTTACAAAAATCGTTAAGAAATTAACGATAAAAAATAAAAAAGAGGGGGAAACACGCTCCCCCTGACGATTGTACATAATTAGAGAAGTGCACCAATCATGTCTTCTAATTTACCTTGATCAACAGCAAAAGCACGAATACCTTCAGCTAATTTTTCAACCGCCATTGCATCACTATTATGTTGCCATCTAAATTCAGCTTCAGTCATTAATGTAGGGCGCGCAACAATGGTTTGATTAGGATCTAATTTACGTACTACTGGCGCGTTAGATTGTTGCATTTCTGATAGTAAATTAGGCGAAATAGTTAATCTATCACAACCAGCTAAAGCTAAAATTTGGTCGACTTTACGGAAACTTGCGCCCATAACAATGGTTTTATAACCATGTTGTTTGTAATAATTATAAATATTACGAACCGAAACAACCCCTGGATCTTGATCGGCCACATAAGGTTCAATAGGTTTTTTAGCTTGATACCAATCATAAATACGACCAACAAAAGGGGAAATTAAAAAGGCATTCACTTCTGCACAGGCTCGTGCTTGGGCAAACGAAAAGAGTAATGTTAAATTACAATTAATACCCTCTTTTTCTAAAACTTCTGCGGCTTTAATACCTTCCCACGTTGAAGCAATTTTGATTAAGATTCTTGATTTATCGATCCCTTTTTGCTTATAAAGTTCGATAATTCGGCGTGCTTTTTCGATACAACCTTGTTTATCAAATGACAGGCGAGCATCAACTTCTGTTGAGATGCGTCCTGGAATGATTTTTAAAATTTCAGCGCCTATATTTACAGCAACTTGATCACAAGCATTGACCAATTGTTGCTCTTTACTGCCACCTAATTTTTTAGCAGTTTCAACAGCAGAATCGATTAAATGACGATATTGAGGAAGTTGAGCGGCTTTAAGTACTAAAGAAGGATTAGTTGTTGCATCTTCAGGCGAAAATTGTTTAATTGAATCGATATCACCAGTATCAGCAACTACAACGGTTAATTTTTTGAATTCATCTAATTGACTCATACATCTATGTCCTCTACAACATTGCTATTTCAAATTGAGTTATCATATCATTTATTCAGTAATAAAACGACACTATCAAATCGCTATTTATATTGTTATTTTGAACTAAGAAAGTTAAAAATGTCGATAAAAACACGCGAGTTCTACTACAATATTTTATATTTTTTTATGAATTTAACTTCACTTTAACTAAAAAATTTCTTACTAACCTAATTACTTTGAATATAACTCATCGTAATAACAGATTCGTTCAACCTTAGCCGTTGATCCACCACCTTCAAATTCCGATTCTAGCCATGCTTGTACGAGCTTTTTCGCTAATTCTACACCGATGACTCTAGCCCCCATAGTCATAATCTGTGCATTATTACTCTTTCTGGCTCGTTCGGCTGAATAGACATCATGGCACTGAGCGGCACGGATACCGGGAACTTTATTGGCAGCTATCGCTACGCCAATTCCAGTTCCACAAATTAAAATACCTCGCTCATGTTTTCCGGCTTTAATAGCAGATGCAACAGCATTAGCAACATCAGGATATAAACCATTTTCTGACTGCTTATCACTACTATAATCAACGAGTTCAATACCTTGCTTAGTTAAATATTCAACAATACTATTTCTAAATTCAAAAGCAGCATCATCTGCGCCGATTGCAATAGATTTCATGTTTTCTCCTTACTAACTTTTACTAAAATGAACATAAGTTCATATTAATATCATTTGTTATTATTTAAATATAAATTATTTCAGTTATGTGATAAAGGTCTCGAAAATAAAATATTTATTAAGCTATTGATGGGTAGAAGACGAAAATTATTGATTGTTTTTTACTTAAAAGCCCTGATAACCTTAATTTATTTCACAGAAACAATCAAAGGTTAAACATAAAAACATTTGATATAGCCTAAAGAAACATGAAAAAAATGAGATGGCGGCAAATTTATTTTATCTGTTGATACATCTCGTTGAAAAAGGATAAATTAACTAAAGCTATTTAAGATGATGCCCAAGTATAAATGCGTTGACCAGTTAGGTCACAACCGACACAACTGACACATTTTTTTGTTCCACAGGCATTTGAATCCTCCATAATATAGAGCTTTATCTTGCCTTTTTTAATCCAAAACAACATCATTTGTTCAACTACACTTTCAGGCAAATGAAAATAGCGAGCAATATCTTGTAGATTTGCTCGCCCTTTTAATTGAATATAATCTCGAATCGAAATTAACATATGAGTAAAAAGACAAACGCTAGGTTTGCTCTTCTCCAATAAGTTTTATGATCACTTTGATGATGGATCACAGCAGCGAGATCCATTGCTAGTATCATGATACAATTTAGGCGGCATATTTAGAGACGAATATTGCCCCAACCAACGCATTAACAAAATCATTGCACCAATAAAGGCAGCGCATCCCATCAACCAATAAATTGCCGAGACTGATTGCCCTAATAAAGTTATTTGATAATATATCGTCGCAACCAGCCAACCTACTATAAATGTCCACAGGGCAACAAATACCATCCATCTAATTCCCGCTTCACGATAAATAGCCCCCAATGCTGCTGCACAAGGTGTATAAAGTAGAATAAAAATCAAATAGGCAATGGCAACATTGTACGTCATAAATGAAGTTTTAATCTTAGCCACTGTAGTAGAATCAACCGCTAAATCATTTTCAATATCATCAATATCTTCTTTTAAAGATGAGAATCCTAATGGATCTAAAATAGTATCAGTAAAATCGAGTAAATTTTTAGGAATCGATAATATTGAAGCTTTAATACTGTTATTAAAATCGAAGTTATCGCGTTGCTGTTGTTGGTTATCCATAGAATAAAGTGAGTTCAATGTCGCAATAACAGCTTCTTTGGCAAAAACACCCGTAAAAAGTCCAACGGTTGCTGGCCAGTTTTGTTTATCCAGCCCCATCGGTGCAAGTGCAGGTGTAATGGTTTGACTAAATGCAGCAAGTAATGAATCATTAGATTGTTCATGTCCAAATCGACCATCTGTGCCCAATGAATTTAGCAAACTCAATACCGTTACCATAATGACAATGGCTTTACCGGCTTTAGTAATAAAACTTTTTAACCTTTGCCAAGTTAGTTTAAACATACTTTGTAATGTCGGAATTCGATACACAGGCATTTCCATAATAAAAGGTGTTGGCTGACCTTTTAATAAGGTTAGTTTTAAAATATAACCGGTAGCAAGTGCAACGAATATACCAAGCAAATATAAAGAAAAAACGACCATTGATGCATGACGTGGAAAAAAGATAACGGCAAATAAGGCATAAACAGGTAATCTTGCACCACAAGACATAAAAGGAATCATACAAATGGACATAATACGATCACGTGTACTTTCTAGTGTTCGGGTTCCCATAATCGCAGGTACGCCACAGCCAAAACCGACCAGCATTGGCACAAAAGCTTTACCAGGCAACCCAATACAGCGCATGGCTCTATCAACCATCATTGCCGCACGGGCTAAATAACCAGAATCTTCTAAAAAAGACAAGACAAAAAACATAGCAGCAATAACCGGAATAAAGGTTGATACCGTCTTAATCCCCGTTCCAATACCGTCAGCTAAAATAATATTCATCCAAATAGGCGCATCGAGTTGATGCAATAGATAAGATAGACCTTCAACAAAAATCGTATTAAAAAAACCATCAAAAAAGTCGATAAAAATTGAGCCAAAATTGATGGCGATCGTAAACATAACATACATCGCTAACAAAAAGAGAGGTATACCTGTTATTCGTCCTAGCGCAATTTTATCGAGCTTTTCAGAAAAAGTAGAACTTAGCTCCCGGGGTTTATTAATAACGTTTTTGCACACATTATCAATCACGTCATAACGAGCACTGGCTAAAGCAACATCAATTTCATAATCACACCATGCAGAAAGTAATAATCGACAAGCGTTAAGTTTTTCTGATTCACATGGGGTTAATTGATAACGTGAGCCGTCTAATAAAGCATCAATCAATTGCCAACGATTAAATTGATGAACCTGACTGTTTGCCGGCAATTCCTCTATATATCGAGTAATTACTGTTTGCTGATCATGACTTAAGGTATTCATTGCAGGTTGAGTCACTTGCTTAGTTGAGCTAATTTTCTCAATTTGTTGATATAATAAATCAATGCCCGTTTTTCTTTTGGATGATATGGCAATTACCGGACAACCGAGTATATGTGACAATTGTTCAGTATCAATTTGTTCACCAGTCATTTTTAACGCATCAGTCATATTTAAGACAACCACCATTGGCAGCTGTAAATCAATTAATTGTAAAGTTAAATATAAGCTACGTTGTAAATTCGTGGCATCAATAATGTTGATCATTACACTCTCTTTTTCACTCAAGACAAATTGACGCGTGATTAACTCATCTTGTGACACCGACAATGCATCAGATTCAATAGCATAGGTACCGGGCAAATCAATAATAGTATAGTGATTATTTTGATAATTAAGCACACCGGTTTTACGCTCAACAGTCACACCAGGCCAATTACCGACTCGTTGTTTTGCACCAGTAAGTAAATTAAACAGCGTCGTTTTACCACAATTTGGGTTACCAATGAGTGCAACATTCATGACTCAACCTCCATAACTTCGATAGTTGCCGCTTCACTACGCCGCAAACATAATAAAAAACCGCGTATTTTAATTTCAAGTGGATCGCCTAATGGTGCGGCTCGTATCACTAAAACTTTACAACCTGGCGTGACACCCATAGCTAACAGCCGACGACGAAATGGTAACGATTCAGGCAATAGGCGCGATATAACCGCCTCCTGACCTAAGGCAAGCTGATTTAAAGTTAGGACTGACATTGTGCTCCTAGATATTACTGAACCATTCGTTTTAATCTGTATAGTTCAAGTCATGATTATCAGAATAATTTAGCTTAAAAATGCGAACAGCTCGCAATAATAATGATTTTTTCAATATAAAAAAACAAATAAACATTAAAAAAATAGAAATAATTGTGGAATTATGGTGTCAAAATGAGATTTTTAATTGAGTTTGTAACGCAATTTTATATATCTTTTTATAAAACGGTATTATATAACAACAAGTTATACTAAACCGTATGATTACCCTAAAACTTGTTGGTAAATTCTATATATTAAAATAATAGCAATAGGTTTTTATAGTTATCGTCTAACGATCAAATTAACAACGAAAATTAACGCTATAAGCCTTAAGATCCTACTTTCTCATCAACCGCTATCTTATTTTTATGAACATTAGGAAAAAGATCATCTTCATCTATCTAAAAAATACCTCAACCACAAATACAATTAAACTAAAACTATAGTTAATTAAATACTATATCTTTATCCAAACTACTAGCTCACATTAATCGCAAATTGCCGAACTTAGCAGATAACTGTTATAATCTTTTTATAACAATTCAGATTAGGAAAGATCTTAATGTATATCATTTATGGTATTAAAAATTGTAATACAATGAAAAAAGCTTTCACTTGGCTTGATGAACATAATATTAGCTATCAATTTCATAATTATAAAACTGAGGGTTTGTCACCAGAACTTTTAGATTCATTTTTACAGTTAGTCAACTGGCAAAGTTTACTCAATACTCGCGGTACAACTTGGCGTAAACTTGATGAAACCATTCGAGCCAACGTTGATAATGAACAAGCGGCAAAAGATATTATGTTAGCCAATCCCTCAATATTAAAACGTCCTTTACTCATTGATGGAAAACGCGCTTTATTAGGCTTTTCTGACGAAAGCTATTCACAATTTTTTGCTACACAAAAATAAACCGAGATAATTATGACAGACCCTGTTATTACTTTAACTAAAGCATTGATCGCTGAAAAATCAATAAGCCCTGATGATAAAAACTGTCAACAAATGATTATTGAACGATTAAAACCTTTAGGCTTTACTATAGAAGAAGTAAATTTAGGTCACACCAAAAATCTTTGGGCATATCATGGCGAGCCGTCACAAAAGACATTAATGTTTGCAGGGCATACCGATGTCGTGCCAGCAGGTGATGAAAGCCAATGGCTATATCCTCCTTTTCAACCTACAGTCGATAAAAACGGCATCCTATATGGGCGTGGCGCGGCAGATATGAAAAGTGGCGTTGCGGCAATGGTATGTGCAGCTGAACAATTTGTTAAAAACAATCCCAATCATTCTGGTCGTGTTGCTTTTTTAATTACCTCGGATGAAGAAGCCGATGCTTCTGATGGTACAGTCAAAGTTGTTGATCTACTTAAAAAACGTCAAGAACGCATTGATTATTGTATTGTTGGTGAACCGTCTAGTGATCAAAAACTTGGTGATCAAATTAAAAATGGACGCCGAGGTTCGCTAACAGCGAATTTAATAGTACACGGTATCCAAGGGCATGTTGCTTATCCTCACCTTGCTGATAACCCTGTGCATCGCTTTGCTCCAGCTCTAAATGAATTAGTTACAACAATTTGGGACAATGGCAATGAGTATTTTCCACAAACTACGATGCAAGTAGCAAATATTAATGGTGGAACAGGTGCCGAAAATGTCATACCAGGTGATTTAAAAGTCCAATTCAATTTTCGCTATAGTAGCGAATTGACTGACGAGATCATTAAATCTCGGGTTGAGCAAATTTTACAAAAGCACAAATTAAGCTATAGCCTAACTTGGCGATTATCAGGTAAACCTTTTTTAACGCCGCAAGGAGAACTTACCGATGCAGCTACACATGCTATCAAACAATTAACACAATTAGAGACCAAACTTTCGACAAGTGGTGGGACCTCCGATGGTCGCTTTATCGCCCAATTAGGGTGCCAAGTGATAGAATTAGGCGTAGTGAATAAGACTATTCATAAAATTAATGAGAATGTAAATTGTCAAGATATCATCACGTTAACAGCAATATATCATAACATTCTAGAAAAATTATTATCGATTTAGTGAATAAAGATTATCGTTACTGATACCAAGAATAAGTTGCTAGTTTTATTTTTAGCAGTAAACGATAATTGCTTTTATTTTCGACCATAACCAAAGGTGATTAGATGGAGTGGCTCAAAGACTATTGGTGGATAATTGTAGTTATTTTGATTGGTATTTTTATTAATACAATTAAATCGCTAAGTAAACTTAATTACAAATCTTATCTGGAAAAAAAGAAAGGGATAAAACCTATCCCCTATAATGATGATGACGATGATTAACCAATTCAACCAACCTCAAAGTTAATCATCAACGATTATTATGACCGTCATTGAATATGACTTGATGGCGGTAGCGATCGACCCACATAGCGGTTGAACCACAAACCGCAATAGGCATAATAACAAGGTTTAAAATCGGCATCATCGTAAATAAGCTGACTAAAATACCATAAATTAAATTATCCGTTTTATCCTGCTTTAGTAGCTCACGCATTCGAGGAAAGGTAATTTTATGATTATCAAACGCATAATCGGCATATTGAATGTTAATTTGCCAAGCAGTAAATAAAAACCATATAACAGGCGTGACCGATTGCCCAATAACCGGAATAAAATACGTTAGAAAAATTAGACTTGCCCATAATAGATAATGAATCAGTTTTTGTAATTCTCGCCCCAATATTCTGGGTATATCCATAATCAAACTTATCCAAGAAGTATCAGGTGCCGGCATACCGGTTAATTGAGATTCAACATGCTCGGCTAATAGCCCATTAAATGGCGCAGCAATAATATTAGCAACTGTACTAAAAAAATAGCAAAATACGATAGCGAGTGTCACAACAACAATAAAGCTAATGATGTATCCTAACCATTGAAGCCAACTAGGAACAAAAGATAATCCCCAGTCCACCATACCGGTTATGGATACCAAAAACCAATAAAACAATAAAGACATAATCACAATATTAGCAAGTAAAGGTAAAAAGACATAGTGGCGAATGCTTGGGCTGAAAGCTAATGACCAGCCTTTAATAAAATATTCTAGACCAGTTTTTGGCTGGTAACCTGTTTTGTTACTGTGCATGTTGGTATCTGTTTTTTCAAAATTATTTAATTTCATATTTTGTCCCTTCTAATAAAATATGATCTTATGTTGAGTTTGTGATTAAATTATTTTAAGCCTTGTTATCAACATTGTTTAACCACTGCTTAACTTCATACTTTATTGCCTGCATTAAAGCTGCTTTGCCTGTTAATTGATACTGTTTTATCACATGTGTTAATTTATTATCATCTTGCAATATTGATTTTAAGATAGGTAAATTGAAAGCGTTTTGTTGATGATGACTAAATTGATTCAATCGACAAAGTGCAGCATAAGTTGCTTCATAAGGGCGGTGATAGTAACAAAATCCACGAAGTTCATCAAGATCCTGATGGTTTAGTTGCTGATCGCTATTTAGTTGAAAACGATCAGCTAATGGTAGATCGATAATATTTTTTAACCAGTACCAGTTACGCTGCAATTTTTTGTTTAACTGCATGGTTAAAGATAATCCCTGCTTGGTGATAGGTTTTAATGCCATTACGGAATAACTACCACTGCTTGTTTCTTTACGACTACCAACGTGAACCAGTACAAATCCACATGCAGACCAAAACTGATCGTTTGCTTGATTAAAAGCATAACTGACCGAGATAAAATCTTTACCTTGTATAGTCCCATGCTGATAAATGCGTTCAACTAATTGCTGAGCAATGTGCTGGCGACGATGAGACTCCGTAACGGCAATACGATTAATTCTAACTGATGCAAGCTTAGCTGCTAATTTTTCACCGGCATGCGCCACCAACGATTGAGCAACTAAATTACCTTTAGGTCGGCGCGTACCTTGCCACACGGCTTCAATTAAACTGTCAGATAACTGACCTTCATCTATAGTGATGGCTCCAGCAATAAGATAATTTTCTTGCTTTGCTTGCCAAACAGTTTGATTATTTGCATCAAAAATACGTCTTAAATCAATTAAAGTTGTTTGATAATGCGCAGTTTTTAATAAATAAAAAATCTGTTTTAATGCAGTAATATTATTACGGCTAACCATGTTATATTCAATCGATTGGTTTATCTGATGCCTATCTTGTTTTTGACAAAATAAACCATTTAGCAATAAACAATCAGTAATAGCTTCTAGCTGATCGCCAGCTTGCCAACGTATTGGGTTTGTTAAGTAGAAAAACTCACACGATTTATTTTTAAATAATTGTAATAAAAAACCCTGTCCTGTCCCTTCATAACCTTCCATCGTTGTAGTTAATAAGACTGGGCAATTATTCTCAGATGCAAATTGCAATAAGTTTTCCAGCATCGGAAGTGGAATCATGGCAGCTTCGTCAATAATTAAATAATCAACAGCACTACCAAATCCAACCTCTATTAATTCATCGGGCGCAACAAATTTAACCGATGATTTGGCAAAACGAAAAAACGTAGTTAAAGCACTTTTGTTAGGTGCGGTAATAATCATTGATTGGTGATAATGGCTAAATAGACCGGCTAAGGCTGATTTTCCTCGTCCGCGTTTAGCCATTAACACTTTAATTGGCGCATCACTTATTAGTAGACGTTCAAGAATAGTTTGTTGCTCTGTTAAACTAAGCGGTGCTGTTTGAATATTTGGAAAGTCAAATTGATCAGATTCAATGTTAAAATCCTTTAAGATTTGCTCAAGATGTTTGACAAAATTGGGAACTTCAATAGCTTGGCTGTTCTCATTCCAGCGTATGCTATCTTGATCAAGCCAATGGTTAAAATCTTCTGGTAAAAGTAATATAAGTATACTTCCTTTAACCAAAGTCCCAACCAGCATGGCAAAAGCATCTAAATTAAAACCTTGCGTTGCATCAAAAATCGCATGCAAAAATTCTCGACCTAATAACGATTTGGTTTGATTGGGTAAAAAAGTTTTAGTCAAAAAAGGGGGTAAATTATTCTGTGTAGTAATGGTGATCCAATCAGCTTGATGCTGATTTATTGTATCACGCAATTGATTCAACAATTGTGTTGCTTCGCCTTTTAATACCCAGAGCTTTCTTGTGCTATCTGGACCTGACATAAGCTAACTTTTTCCAATCACGAGCGATAAAATACCTGCCGCTATCAATGGTCCAACCGGGATACCTTTGAAAAAAGCAACACCAATTAATGTACCAATGATTAAACCATTAATTATGGTCGGATGAGCACCAATTAATGATACTCCCCGAGTACCTAACCACGAAACAGCAATCCCTACCAGGATAGCCAACATTGATTGCCACGTCGTAAAGGACTTTAGAATATCTTGAATTTTTAAAGTGCCATCAGCCAAAGGAACCATCATTGCAGCAGTTAAAATCACAATGCCAATAGTTAACCCATATTGATTTAATAGCGGGAAGTAAGTTGATAGTGGCGTTAATTTGAATAGTAATAATAACAAAACAGCAAAGGTCACTGTGTTATTATGCGTCACATAACACAGTGCAGCTAAAGCTAATAGAAGAAAAAAAGAGATATCGAACTGAGCAAACATTACAAAGGTACACCAATGCGCTTAGCGACTTCTTCATAAGCTTCAATCACGCCGCCTAGGCTTTGACGGAAACGATCTTTATCCATTTTTTTCAACGTCTCTTTTTCCCATAAACGACAACCATCAGGGGAAAACTCGTCACCTAAGGTTACTTCACCTTTGTATAAACCAAATTCAAGTTTATAATCAACTAAAATCAAACCAGCTTTATCAAATAATTCAGTCAATATTGTATTGATTTTAAAGCTCAGTGCTTTCATTGTGGCTAATTGCTCATCTGTCGCCCAGCCAAAAGCTTTACAATGCGATTCATTAACCATTGGGTCATGCAATGCATCATTTTTCAAAAATAATTCAAATGTTGGAGGATTAAGGACTGTGCCTTCTTCAACGCCTAAACGTTTGACTAAAGAGCCTGCTGCGCGATTACGCACGACACATTCAACAGGAATCATTTCTAATTTTTTAACTAAAACTTCATTATCTGATATTAAGGCTGCAACTTGTGTAGGAATGCCTTCATCACGTAATAGTGTCATAATAAAATAGTTGAATTTATTATTAACCATTCCTTTACGATCTAACTGCTCAATACGTAAACCATCAAAAGCAGAGGTATCGTTACGAAATTCCAATATTAGTAGTTCCGGGTTGTCTGTTGTGTAAACAGTTTTTGCTTTACCACGATAAAGCTCATCCAACTTTTTCATGCTTATAACCTTATATCATCATAGCCAATAAATAATTAAGGAGCTTTTCGCTCCTTAAATTCGAACTCATTGTTGTTATCTTTACTTCGGATTTATTGAAAGCGTAAATATCAACATACTACTTATTATTAAAGTCATCAATTACGATAAACCAATAACACACCTGACGACTTTTTAATTAAAAACTCGATTTATCACAACAACCAACTCGATAACGACAACTATCGACGGTTGTTGTCTTTAAGATCTTCTTTTAAAGCCTTCATGGACTCAGAATCTTTATCAGACTTAGCATCCTTTTTGGCATCATCATCTTTAGGATCTTTCACTGGTGGTTGTCGAACTGATTCGGGTGCAACCTCATCCATTATGATATTAAATAAACCAACTACGTAACGTTGTACTTCTGCTGGTTGGGTAGAAATATCTTCAGCACCACGAGTTAGCGAGTTCAACCCAAGTGTAATGGTTTCAGTGTTACCCATAATTTTTCGCTTAAAAACGTATGAAGCTTCAGTTTGTTGCGATTCATCAGCACGTACTATATACGCCTTAGCCGTTTTAATAGTTTGATTATCACGACCATCAATAGGAATATTTTTGTTAGTTAAAATATTAGGAATTCGATCCCATAGATTATAACTTAATGGTACATTGAACGTTACCATACCATTGTTGTAGATCACAAAAGCTTCAGAAATCGTTGAAAGTGGCAACACAGGTGGGCGAATATCAACTTGTTTTCCTAACGGCCCATCGATTTTGCCATTATTCACAAAATAGTCAGCAACTTCTGCTGGTACTGTAATACCTTGTGGAACAATTAATGGTTTTAAACTTGGTGAATTTAAATAGTCATCATTACCATCAACTTCACGTTTATAGTTTTGATCGCTTCCACATCCTACAAGAAAGAAAGAAGCAACAGCGGTCAAAATAGCGACTTTTTTTATGACATTATTTTGCAATACGGTTTTATTAAACATAGATGTCTGCTTATAAATTAAAAGTTATACGAAAATAAATTACAGTAAATTAGCATCTTTTAATGCTTGTTCCACCGCTGGAATTGAAGCATCAGTCAGCGATATCATCGGTAAACGAATTGTACCATCAGCGATCAAACCCAATCTTAGGCAAGCCCATTTTGCTGGCGTGGGGTTGGGTTCAATGAACAAATTATTATGTAATGCTAATAAACTTTCATTTAACGCTCTAGCCTCTTTGATTTGGTTGTTTGCAGCTAATTGACAAATTGTAGCAACTTGTTTTGCTGCAACATTAGCAGTAACAGAAATCACCCCATCACCACCTAAAATCATAAAATCTAAAAATGTAGCATCATCACCACTTAACAGTTTAAAATCATCTCCCACTAATTTTCGCGTTTTATATACGCGAGAAAGATCACCTGTTGCGTCTTTCAATGCAACAATATTTTTGATTTTTGATAAACGACCAACGGTTTCAGGTTTGATATCGCTACTTGTGCGACCTGGTACATTATAAAGAATTTGAGGTAATGCAGTACACTCAGCAATAGCTTTAAAATGCTGATACATACCTTCTTGAGTCGGTTTGTTATAATAGGGAGCAACAGTTAAACACCCCACTACCCCAATATTTTCAACTTGACGAGTTAATTCAATTGCTTCTTTAGTGGCATTAGAGCCTGTTCCAGCAATAATATTGATTCGTCCTTGCGCATAATCAACAGTACGCTTTATAACATCGATATGTTCGTGATGATCAAGTGTCGCTGATTCACCCGTTGTTCCAACAGACACGATAGCAGATGTGCCATTAGCAATATGATATTCGACCAATTTTTTTAAGCTTACGTGGTCCACATTTCCTTTAGAATCCATTGGTGTGATAAGGGCGACCAGACTTCCTGTAAACATAAAATGACCTCTCATATTATCTGTTTAAACAACAACTTTAAAGAATAAAAAATCTGCGAATAAGTATGCGATATTTCTTAGTTAAATTCAACTTTTGTTATGCAGGATTATCAATATCAATAAAAATAACCTCAAGGCTATATTCCTTAGCTAACCATTCGCCAAGCTTTTTAATACCATAACGTTCCGTTGCGTGATGACCTGCTGCATAAAAATTTATACCATATTCACGTGCAATGTGGATAGTGCGTTCAGAAACCTCGCCGGTAAAAAATGCATCATAACCTTGCTGAGCCGCTGCTTCGATAAAATCTTGCCCGCCGCCGCTACACCAAGCAACGCGTTTTATCACTTTAGGCGCATTATCACCACAAAATAAAATAGAACGCTGACTGTTATGCAAGACTTTTTCCAATTTATGCTTAAATTCAAAAGCGGTTAACGGTTCGGTTAGTGTTCCTTTAAAAAGTAAATCGGTGATATCAGTGCGCGGCTCAACCGAAATATTAAGCATGTTAGCTAATAAGATATTATTTCCAAGTGTGGGGTGGCCATCTAGCGGTAAGTGATAACCATACAGATTAATATCATGCGATAATAATGTCTTAAGCCTCTTATACTTAATGCCAGTAATTGTTTGTGGCTCACTTTTCCAAAAATAGCCATGATGAACTAACACCGCATCGGCTTGCAATTCAACAGCTTTATCTAACAAGTCTTGACAAGCTGTGACACCTGTCACAATTTTTTTTATCTCACTTCGCCCTTGCACTTGCAATCCATTAGGGGCATAGTCACGATAGCGCAAAACTTGCAGTTCTGTATTAATGATTTGTTGCAGTTCGTAATTATGCACAATGCTCCTCGCTACTTTTACTCAATCATAGAGTTGTTCTAAAACAACATTAACAAAAAGCTGAAAATTAGCAGATAAATGTTAAGCCCTTTTGTTTAGCGCCAATTATAGACACTTTCTTGAAATATCTCACCTGATATTATGACTAATTGATTTTTACCACCCTAGTTGACCAAGGCTTTCATTATTCAATTAGTATCTATCATATTCATTTTAATGTTTATTCAGTTAAATAAAATAGATTAAAAATGTTGTAAGGTTTAAATTATAAGTAGTAGGAAAATGATAAGTGAAGCTTAAAAAAGCTATCTAAGTTAACTATCGTGCCAACGAGGCTTTCCACTTTTATAAAAAGCATTAACTCGTCTTTATCAAACCGCTTCTGAAATAGTATTGCAATAGGTTAACGCACTTTATGAAGATTAACAATTTGCTAAAGCAAACACTCGATTGATTAGAAAGAGAAGGATCGGGATTATTCTTCTAATTAAGGTCATTGACTTTACACAAAAATTTTGATTTCGTTGGATGGTAAAGAGCAAACTAACCAAGAGTTTGGTACACTAATTAGTGACTTTGCAAGCTTAGAAGCAACTTCTTATTTTTTATGTACATCAATCATTTGCAATCAAATTAGTCAAGCTTAAGATGTATTACAAACTGTTGTAACAACGTTTAAAACATCTGCCTAAACATTATAAACGTCTTAATTCACAATGGATTAAAAAGATTGAACTATTAAAACAACAATTATCCCGCTTAGATTGATTTATAAGATTTAAACGATGATTAAATTATCGCTTAAATGCTAAGATGACTTAGGTAAAACTAGGCGAAAACAACAAAAACTGGCATAATAACCTTCATTTTTGACAAACTAAGATAAACAATTGTGCCAAACACAAAATTATGTGAACGTTTTCGGGGTTTTTACCCAGTCGTGATTGATATAGAAACTTCAGGATTTGATCCTAAACTCAATGCCATTTTAGAAATTGCCGCCATTACCCTTAAAATGAATGATGACGGCTGGCTTGAGCCTGATGAAACGTTACAATTTAACGTTAATCCTTTTGAAAATTCCATTTTAGAACCGAGTGCTTTAGCTTTTAATGGCATTGATCCTGATAATCCATTAAGGGCAGCTGTTGACGAAAAACTAGCACTGGAATCCATATTCAAAATGGTGCGTACTGGCATTAAAGCCGCTGATTGTACCCGTGCAGTCATTGTTGCCCACAATGCACACTTCGATCATAGTTTTTTAATGGCAGCGGCAGAACGTGCCGGAATTAAACGTAATCCTTTTCATCCCTTTGCGACATTTGATACGGCATCACTATGTGGTTTAGTATTTGGGCAAACCGTATTAGCAAAAGCGTGTGAAGCTGCAAATATTGCCTTTGATCATAAACAAGCTCATTCGGCACTTTATGATACCGAAAAAACCGCTATTTTATTTTGTGAAATTGTCAATCGATTTAAACGATTAGGCGGCTGGCCACTGCCACAAACTAATGAACAACCTGATCAATCAGCATAAAAAAAGAGAGATATAATATCTCTCTTTTCTTTTTAAATATGCACTTACAATTTAATTAAGATTTATGTTTTTCAGCAGTCTCTTTAATTAAGGTTTGTAATTCACCAGCTTGAAACATTTCTAACATAATATCACAACCACCAACTAACTCACCTTCAACCCAAAGTTGTGGAAAAGTCGGCCAATTAGCAAATTTTGGTAGTTCGGCACGAATATCAGGATTTTGTAAAATATCAACATAAGCAAACGGTTCACCGCATTGTGATAAAACTTGCACTGCTTGGGCTGAAAAACCACAACTTGGCAACTTAGGCGACCCTTTCATGTACAAAATAATGGGGTTATCAGCAATCTGTTTTTTAATTTTTTCAAGTGTTGTCATTTCAGTTGTCATACTAGTTAATCCTTCTTTTATTTCTAGCAAATTGTGACTATTCTAACGTAGAATTATGACTTGTCATACTGCTATATTAATTTAGTTTTATTATAACGACAATTTATGAACATCTTGCCATTAGTTGACAAATAAGCATCGATAAAAAATTAAGATTAAATGAACAAGGGGTTAATTAACGATATTATAAATTTTGATTTATCGACGATCCTCTATTCATTTTTTGTAAAGATTAAAACTTAACAGTTAAACTTAGCTGACTAAATGTAAATTCTTGATAAGTCATTTTGGCGATCTCTTTTCCTTGCCATCACAATATAGTATGCTTATTGCTATTAAAACGACTTTAATAATATAAATATATCGTGCATCCTTTAATCCTGACTTTACGTAAAGTTTTTTACAGCAGTAATCTCCTTTTTAGCGTTCGTATGCTAATTAGTCTTACCGGTTCTACCCTAGTGCCATGGTATTTTGGTCATGTTAATTTAGTCATCCCGTTAACTTTAGGCGTTGTGGCCGCTGGACTGACCGAGATTGATACCCGTTTACTTAGCCGTTGTATTAATATAGTTTTAACGCTATTTTGTTTTGCTATAGCAACTTTTTCGGTTGAATTGCTATTTGACTTTCCTTTGATTTTTATCGTGGGATTAGTTTTTTCAACCTTTGCATTTATTATGCTTGGCTCACTAGGACAACGCTACGGCGTCATTGCGTTTGGATCATTACTGATTGCTGCATACACAATGCTCGGGCATAATTTATATGCTGACAATTATACTTTACCTTGCTTTTTATTATTAGGCGCACTTTGGTACAACATTGTGTCGTTAATTGAATCTATCATTCAACCTATCCGCACAACCCAACAAAGTTTATCAAACTGTTTTATTAGATTAGCCCAGTATCTTGATGCTAAAGCGGCAATGTTTGATCCTGACGAGACCGATGGATTTACTAAACAAACCTTACAATTAACCGAAAGTAATACTCAATTAATCAATGCATTTAATCAAACTAAACGCTCTTTGTTCAATCGATTAAAAGGCTATCGCGGACAATCTTATGTCAAAAAAATGTTGAGTTATTATTTTGTGGCGCAAGATATTCATGAACGAGCTAGTTCAGCGCATGGACAATATCAAGCGTTAAGTGATAATTTTAAACACAGTGATATTTTGTTTCGATTTGCACGAATTTTAAATTTACAAGCAAAAGCCTGTGCCAAACTTGCAATTTCGATCAAACTGAATCAAACCTATCATCATGATCCTTTATTTGCGCGCTATTTTTCTTATCTTGAAGAAGCGATATCTCAATATCAAAGTCACAATAAAAATTCGTCACTTTTAATAAAATCATTACAAAATTTATATCAAAACCTGTTATCTATTGATCTGTTACTTGCCAACATTGATACAGAGCAGCATCTTGCTAAACAGCAAGAAGAGAATCAATTGGTTGATGATGAGTTAACGAGTTTTTACGATATTTTCGCCAAAATAAAACAAAATTTGACTATCAAATCGGCCCTATTTCGCCATGCTATCAGAATGAGTATTGTGCTCTTTGTTGGTTATGGTGTCATTTATTGCACCGATCTTTCACATGGTTATTGGATCATCCTGACCAGTCTTTTTGTTTGCCAACCCAACTATGCCACAACAAAACATCGACTAAAATTGCGAGTATTTGGCACAATATTAGGGATCATCATTGGTATACCTTTAACCTATCTATTCCCGACTATTGAAGAACAACTTATCTTAATCATTATTACTGGTTGGTTGTTTTTCTTATTTAAAAATTCACAATATGCTTATGCGACAGCGTTTATTACTTTACTGGTCTTTTTCAGTTTTAGCTTAATTGGAGAAAGTAGTATTGAGGTCGCATTGTCCAGAATTATTGCAACCTTAATCGGCTGCTTTATTGCCTGGTTTGCGGTAAGTTTTATTTGGCCCGATTGGAAATTTAGAAACCTTCCGAAATTAGTTGATCGGGTTTGTCACGATGACAGCCACTACTTAGCATTGATTGGTCGTCAGTATCTGTCAGGTAAAACAAATGATCCTCAATATCGATTAGCAAGACGATCCGCCCACGATAGTAATGCAGATTTATCATCATTAATTAGCTTAATGACTAAAGAGCCGCATATGAATCCAGCCTTAATTGATAAAGGTTTTCGATTATTAACTTTAAACCATACGCTAATCAGTTATTTATCAACATTAGGGGCACATCGTGATAAATCTATTTCTAATCAGACATTAGAATTGTTTGATGATTTGTCGGTTTATATCATTAATTTATTGACTGATAAACAGTTAAATAGCGAATATCAACCGATTAAACAATCGGTCGCAAATTATATCGAGTCGATTTCGATCCAAGATGAACAAGCCAATAATGATTTACTCGTTATGCAACAATTAGCACTAATACTCGATATACTGCCGGAATTAATCAGTCTTGTTAGCGAATTAGACAATAAAACGACTTAGTCAAAGCGTACTAAATAAAGTGATTTGCTAACATGAAAATATTTATGAGTAAAGATGTTATACACCCAAAATATAGAGAGAACTGTATTTTTGCATATTCTCATCAATCCAAATGATTAGGTCACTAATCATTTGTGAAAAACTCAATTTATATTTCAGAAAATTTTTTGACATCTCTTTTTGCCAAGTTTTATCAAAAATAAATGCAAAATCAAACAGATCATCTCGCAGTTCAGTAAAATTTTGCGCTTTTATCACTTTCTGTTTCAGTGTGAATAATTGAGGTTTTATCAGTAACCATTGTTGTTGAGTAACCTGAGTTGCTCCCCAATGTCCAAAATTCTGATAATTAGGAACATTATAATAGATAATACCTTCAATAAAGCTAAATGCGCTTTCTGCCAGATATTTGGACGTTGCATTCCAATGAGTATTTTTGAAAGGAGGGGGCGCAAATTCAAAATTTAGCCCTTCCATCTCTGATTCTAACGATCGTAATTTAAAATTTATCATATCTCAAAACAAAGCTATAACGTTATTTATCGACGAATTACACCATTTTTGACTGAGCTAAAACCGGCGAAAGTAGATAGAATTGATCACAAATTAAAAGAGTAACCATCCCCCCTCAAGAAATTTATTTCGCTCAGATATAGCAGATATTTTGACTATCCTTTAGGCTTATCGAATTCAAACTTAGATAACTTTGCTGCTAGTTTCAAAAAAAATTGGATAATCATGATGATGTCACTTATTACGTGAATGTAATTAAATCAAGACTAAAAATCACTTAAGTTAAAGCCATATTTAACCTATTGAACCATCAATAGATTAAATACAGCGTTATTGATATCACTTAAAAGTCAGGCACGGTAGCCGTTTTACTTAGACCATAACTATTAAAAACTCCCTCTACCGCAGTTGAGCTTTTTTCCTGTTTTATCCATAAAATAAAGCGTTGCTCAGTGCTTTGACTATAAAAATGTAAATGCGGATAAGTAAGATTAACACTTCCCCATTTTTCTATCATTTTTTGTTGTACATCGCTAGACCATTTACCCTGAGCAGTTAAGCGTTTTTCGGCACGTCTTAATGCACTTTGTCCTTTAGGGTTAACCCGAATTAAACGTAAATAGCCCTTAACTTCAGCTGGTATGGCTGCGATTGGCAGAATCAAAACATAGTCAGCAATGGCAGCCTGTTGCTGTAACGTACTTTTAAATTCCTGTAACTGGGTTTCAGTACCAAAAATGCGAATAATTCCGCCTAGTGTTCGGCGCACATTATAACAAGGAAAACTAATACCAATATTACCTTGAAAATTAACCAAGACGTGATGCAATTTTTGCATCACTTGATTAATCACCTGCACTTCAGTTATCTCAATTTGTGGTATGGCGCGCAGTTCAAAATAGTGTGTATGCATATCGCTTACTCCTTACCACTCGCCCCAAAGACACCACCACGAATTAATACGGCAATCACATAATGTTGTTGTTCCAAACTTGGCTGCTCACCTTTTAAAACCCAGTTATCAAACAAAGTATAAAAATCTATTTTTTGTTTAGGTTGGCGGAAAGCATGCCCCATTGCTGTCACTGAGCCATATGTTTCGATAGCAATAGGGAATTGAGCATTTTTTTCATACCATGTATCGATAGTACGAATTGCATTACTGACTTTTTGAGAATGCATTGCAGCTTGATCGTTTTTTTGGTATAAAATTTTACTTTTATTTCCATTTTTAGCTTTATCTTCATCCATAACGAGTTCTTGTGAAGGATAAACTTCTTGACCTAAGCCCATCTTAAGTTTTGCTTCAACATTGAAAATGACAAATTCTTTACCGGTTAATCCCGCTTCAATTAACACTGCAAGTTTATTAATATCTTCATCATCATAATCAAATGAGTTAAGTTGATATTGTTTTGCATCACAACTCTTAACTAATGTTTTTTTATCATCTTTACGAGTAATCGAGATACTAATGTTTTCAGCAGCCAAACGATTTCGCCATAACCAACGACCATTTAAAATATTAATAGCAAAACGTTTAGCCAGTACTTGTAGACCTTGATTTTCAATATAACCTTGTGTGACTTTCAAAAAAGCTTTTTGATATTCAATATTGTTACAAGCGGAAGAATTACCAGTGAAAGGTAACACTTTACAACTCCATTTAACTACTAGCACATCGAGATCGCAATTTAAAGCTGCTATGTCGACTTTTTGTAAGTTAGGCTTTTGAATTTCAGCATCCAACTTTGTTGGATCGGGTGAAAGTGGATTCTTCAAACGATTTGAAATCGTACCTCGTAACGATTTTTCGGTTACTTTAACTGGTAATTCACTCGTTATATCATCATTTTTCTGAGAAAAAACTGCATCCGATATGTCAAAACAACGCTCGAAAGCTAATACGGTTGCGGTAGTCATTTTATCTTTACTCATTGATTATTCCTTTTTAATAACATTAATTTATTTAGTTTTTTGATTAATAATGTAGATTTCTGCATTATTCGATTGCAATTCACTGCATTTATAATGCCAAAAAGCCTGAGATATATCGTCTTTTATGTGAAAAGGGAAAACCCATTTACCTAAACCATAAATACATTCAACAAATTGTGAAGCGTATTCATTACTGCGCACATCCTGTTGTTCACCAGCAGCAAATAATGGTGAAATAGCTTGATAACCTAAATGCAATGGCACGAGCCAACCTCGTCCTTGTTTGATAGACGTTGAATACCAATGATTTTTACCTTCAGGATGATGATGTAATTTTGCTGTTTCAATTAATGCGTCAAGTTCTGTGGTATTAGGATCTTGTTGGCGAAGTTCAGCTGTAATATCATGCAACTCTTTTTGTGCTTCAACGAGTATATAACCAGGTAATAACGCATAAACTAGATTTTCATTAGAATCTGAAGATGAAAATAATTCTACTGATTCAATATCAACAACATACCCACCCGCTATACGTTGCTGAAACAATTTTTGTTTGACTTGATTAATAAATGTCTGTTTTTCCTCGTCATCATCCAATGTTTCCCGATATTCAACTTTAACTTCAACCAGTAATGAAACATCAAGATCAATACGCCCTTCCTCAATAATTGGACGAACATCTCCATTTTTTGCCAACGGATTTCGTTTTAAGCAAAATTTATAATCTGAAAATGCTCTTTGACGATAAGCTTTTAAATGATAATCATGGCAAGCAATTAATACACCATCAAGATAAATGGGGTATTTTGTTTCAATCTTTCGATTTAAAGCATGAATTGCACCTAAAAAGCCAGAAATAGCTGGAAATCCATAGGTTAATGGACTAGATATAGCATTAGCATCTTGAATTTGAACATGGTCAAATAATAAATAATAACGTAATGAAGCCATTATAATACTCCTTGCCTTTTGCGCTGACTCGCTTTTACAGCAGATTCAAATTCTCTAATCCATTCCCTGTATTCAGGATCAGAAAATTGCTCTTTAATGTTATCAAATTTATTTTTCAAAATGGTTTGAACCCAAAAAGCAAATTGATTTTTTAAATCTAATAACCAGCTATTTAGCTCATATTTTTCTTTGAAATCAATTTCACCCTCTAAATCTACACGTTTTGGATCAAGCCAAAGCTTTTGTGCCATATTAAGAGAAGAATCACAACTCCATCCTACCGGCATGGTTGTTTGTATATGTCTAACAAATTGAAATACCCCTTGTAAAATCTCATTAAACGCTTTTTTTCGCTTATCACGTACTTCAACAACATTTATTGGTGATTGAACAACTTCAAACAGTAATTTAAAACCATCACGACAAAAATACTGTAATGATTTACTAAAAATAGTTTTTTGCTGTTTTCTAATCGATGGAAATTGAGATTTTTCAAATTTAGGTGGTAGTGAAGGCAAAAGATAGTTTCTTCCATTTTGGAATTGATTAAGCTGACTTACATTTAGTGGTTTAGTTCCACCTAATTTTAATATAGCTATATCTTTAAATGTGAAGTAACTATTATGTTGCACATCTTTGTTTGAACGTTCTATACGTGCCTTTTTGTTTTCAACTGAATTTCTAGATTGAATTTTTTCAAAAACTGTATAACAAAGAGAATTTGGATATAATGGAATTAATAAACGATAGTTGCTTTCTTGTTGTGATAAATAACTTTCTTGGCTATTTGGCCAAAAAATTTGCTTATTTAAATCAGAAGCTTTAAGATTTTTAAAATCAGTAACTAACGATTCTTTTAAGGCAGTTAAATATAAATTGGCTTTTTCAAGATCATCAGATAGCGCATTTACAAATTCCGAGTGCTCTTCAATGATTAATTGAAATATCGTAATATCATCTAATACTTTTTGATTCAGAAATTTAAAAACACTTGTAACTCTGGCTGCATTATTCGTACAATCAAAAGTTAAGTTTATAGGTGTTGCTGATGACACATACCCTTGTTTTTCAGGTTTACTTTGAAGAAAATAATTAATAGCACAATTTTTAATTGCAGAATGAATGCCTTTTCCTGAATGAGTAACAACCGATATACCTTTTACCTTATCGAAAATGAATTTTTCCATCCAATCTTCAAATGCAAAATCTTTGCTTAAGTCTTTAATTTGTAATTCATACTGAGTAATTGTATCAATATCTTTTGATAATTTTGCTTTTTCTAATTTCGAAAAAACATCCTCATATTCTTTGCAATTAAATATTGCAAGACAATGCTTTATGACTTTTCTTATATCTTGCCTCGAAATATTATCCATTGCCCCTCCTTATATGTTTTTCAATGAAATAAAAAAGGCTCATAATAAATTATGAGCCTAAGATTTGTATTTATGATACTTTGAATGTTTTTAATAATGTTAATGAATTAAATGCGTTATTATTATATTTCCATTTATTAACAGTAATAAAAAATCTATATTTTGATTGTACAAAATCTAATTTTCTAATTAAATATTCCACTTTTTTTGTTGATGTGATATTCAATCTTTTCATTCGTTCAGCATTTGAATAATAATTAATAAGTATTGAGATCAGAGTGATAAATTGATTATTGATAGCTTCCAGAACAGAAGAAATTTTTGACAATTTATTTGATTGTATATAATCAAATAAAACTCGCAAATAAATATCAAAAGAAATATTCCAACACATAACTTTGATACGCCTTTTTCCTTGTATATTTCAATCCATCTTCAACAAGCTTTAAATAATTTACTTTATGAATGAATAAAAAACATTAATATTATGATGAATATACATACAGAACAAGAGAAAGTCAATTAGTTAAAATGATATGGTTTATAAAAAAATAAAACCGCCTATTCGGCGGAAAATTATAAGAACATTAGTTAAAATGATATTTTTTAAACTACCTAGACGGCAGTAAACAAAAATTTGAGTGACTATTGATCAATTGTGTATAACTAAAATCAACAGTAAGCAGAAGAAGTATAGATTATCTTACCTATTATTCCTAGCAATAACCTAATTATTTTCATCAATAAAAGATTAGTTATACAAAAAACCTCATTTATTAATCTTTATCCTGATAAAAACCAAAATATGGGTGGAAATACCAAGGATTTTCAAAATTTAATGTTACATTACAAAATTCATTAGCGAGTCGATATAAGTTTTTATTCGGAAAATGGTAAGTTAATTTTTCAAGCGCTTGTTGTACAGTATTGGTTAACCAAGGCTGAATTTGTGAATCAAAAAATTGCCAACTATTATCATTTTTAATCATTTTATTTTGTGTATCATTACAATATTCGTTCGGCGTTTGCCAAGCAATCTCTGCATAGCTAAACGAATAATCACCATCTTCATCAAGCTGGCAAATAAATTCATCTTCTTGATGATTTTGCATTCTAAAAGGTGAAATTAATTGTAAATGCGAACAATGATGATGCGCTAAATCGGGTTGCCAATAGCTCGTAACATAATTACTGTTACGTGCATTAAGCGCAAATAGATGTGCCATCACTTTATGCTCCAATTCGCCAAGTGTAAGCTCATCTTGTGTTGAATTAGTTATGCGTGGTGTGGCATCAATATTTGCTAATTGTTGTTGCGGTATCAATTTATTGGTTTGATGTGTCGTAAGTAAAAAAGGGTTTTGTTCAAAACCAGGCTTACAAAAACACGCTGTACCGACACCATAGTTCACACCCTGCTTAATTGATTCAATATTACTGCCTAAAATAGCAACATTCGGACTTTTAGCAACTTTATTGGGGCGATGGCGCCATACACGACCAACTAGCTGTATAATTGAACGCATTGATGACGGTTCAATAATGGCCCAATCGTAATCATGATCTCGCCCGACTTCGGTTACTGGTGTGCCTATAACAATAAAAATATGATTTTTTTTGTAACTATCTTTAATTGCTTCAATAATTTCTGGTTGCTTAAAAATTGCTTTTGGATCAGTACGATTTAAAATTCTATCTAACTTTTGCTCTAATTGGTTACGTAATAATAATAATTGTCTTGCATGGTAAACCACAATATGAAATTGAGTATCTACAGCAAGATCGGTTTGTTGATAGATTTGTTTAGTTAAGGCAATCACATCTTCAGTATGAGCAAAACGGATTAAACCAATACTTATTTGTTTTTGTGTTTTTTCATCGAGTTGATGATGATTTAAATGAAAATCATAAGATTGCCTTAACAGTTGATTAGCTAATAAATAGTAATTTAACTTTTCGTTTTCTGGTTTTTTATGCTGGTAGTCAAGTAATTCTAGAATATGTCCTTGACGACGCACTTCGCCCTTAGCAAGTTCATTAATGCGCTCAGTAACAAATAGCTGATGTTGTTGGCTAAATGCCGCATTATCTGAAATTTGCGTAATTGATTGCTGATACTCATCAAACCAACCACAGACGATCGAATCATTATTACGTTGATGGTTTTGATTCCATATTTTTCGTCCCGCTTGATAAGCCGCAAATAAACCCGCAATTAAATCAGGCGTTAAAGTTGCCGATGACAACAACACTTTGCTCCCATAAAGCCCAGCTAAATAAACAAGCCGCGCCAAAGCTGGCAAGTCATTTTGGTCAAAATCATCAGGCTCATCTAAAATCAAATCTGAGGTAAGTAACCTTAAGGTCGGCGCAATATATTTGCCACCTCGTATGCATTCGCTGGCTTGAATAATATGATCAATAGTACATGTAACAATCGGCGCATTAATTAGTTGACGAGCTTTGCTATTTTCAATAATTGTGCCTAATTCACTATCGGCAATACCACTTTCTGCCACATCAACATAGTCATCGACCAATGATTCTATCGATTCGCTACCCTCTTGCTCTAAATTATCTTTTGAGATATTTTGCTTTTCTAAATTTGATTTTTGTAACTTTTCTTCATTCTCTAACTCAAATAACATTTGCGTTGCTCGTCCACCAACTAAGATCGCTAAATGTTCATCGCTAAGCTGTAGTTTTTCACGCAGCGCTTTACCGGTTTGCAAGGTTAAAACACGTAAACCTAGGGCAATGGTAAATCTAACGCCACGTTTAGGATTCGCCAGTGCATACATAATTCGACCATTGGCAAACGTTTTACCGCAACCAGTGGATGCCATATTTACACCAAAAAAGCCTTGTTCATCGCTTAATGATTGATAATGCTTAGCGATATCATATGCATGATTTTGCCATTGAAATCGATCGATAGTCGTCCGTTTGGTAAAGGGTTTATGTTGATTAATAGCTGGCAATTCATCAACCATTTTCGGTAGTAAACGCGCAAAGCGTGCAGAAAGATTTGCTACGCCAATTAAATGATCATCTAAACACTGTTTCGCCTTTTTAAGATAATTAGTGTTAGCAATCAGAATGTTATCGTTTTTATCTGCATCTTCATTTGATAGGGATAAACTTGAGTAATTGTGATCAGCCACCATTAGACTTAAACGCGACATATGCAATAAAAAGGCATCAATATTCGTTAATTGCATTAAAGGTGGATGAATTAGCGCCTTATTAGCATAACGGCTGAGTTTTTTTAACCATGCTTGACTTAACGTTATATCGCTTTTAAGTTGCCAAAACTGATTAGGCGAAGGATGTTGGCTAAAACTATTTTTAACCCATTTTTCAACAGCTTTTAACGTTTTATAAAAACTGCGTATTGTCAAACCAGAAATATCGAAATCATCTTTCTGTTTTTCTTTAAGATCTTTTGAGCTAATTGGCATTAAAAATGGCATTCGGTGATGCGATACAATTAACCAAGCTATCCACTGTGTTAATAAAGGATACTGCATCAGATCGGTTTTTTCAGTTTTGTTAAGTTTTTGATACCAATTGGGGTATTGCTGCTGATATTGAGAAAAATTTGCCAAACGTTCAAAAACAGCTTGATCTGTTGTGCAGTCTTGAATCATTAATAAAAATAATTGTAACGAAATCCATTCATGACGGTATGGATCGCCAGCCACTTTCTCTGTTGCGCGTAATTTAGATTGAAAACCAATAGTCGCTTTACCAAGATCATGTAATAAACCGGCAATCGTTGTGATTAATTGAATCGTTGTTACATAATGCCAACTACTTTCATTACTACTTTGTAGTATATTGCGTTTAGTGCGATTAGTCGGTACTCGACCTTGCTGATTAAATTGACTACGATCGCCAACAATCCATAAAAGATCGGTCAAATTTTTACCATGAGTCCAATAACAAGCAATGGCTGTATTTTTGCGAGCCGTTTTGCGCAACAATTTATATAGGGTTTGTAATCCATCTTCGGTCATGGCTGTTTGCCATGTCCGTTCACCACAACGCTCAGCAAACTGATCAATAATCCGCCTTGTTTCGGTTAATGCCCGTTTTTTACATTGGCTTACTAATAAAATATTCATGCTTTTTCTGCTATCTGTTTTAATGTATCAATTATTCGATCCAACGCGCTTAACTGTGCAAATTGTGAAATGCATGCTTGCCGAAACACTTTTTCACTATCGCCTTGCTTTGCAGACAAAAAAGCTTGCGGTAAAACTATGCCATCTTTAATAATATCAGCGGCATCAAATACTAAACCACCACGCCGAGTTTTACCATGCAAAATCGCCAATCCATGCGGTAATCCTAACACCCAACAAGCGGTTGCGCCAAGCCCATAAGCTAAGTAGTTGCCATGATCTAAAAATTGGTTAGCCGGATCATAGCTTTTACCACGGGTACCTTGTTCACGTTTAAATTTATTATCGCTTAACGTTAATTGATTCGCCATACCATACAATGTTTTACTTAAACGCCCTTCTGCTGCGAGCAATGCTTGACTGTTATTTATATTATCAAATTGCGTTATTGCATCATTTATAATACTGTCTAATTGACGTTGATCAATCGCCCAGTCAAACTTTGACCAACACTCGCGAATGATTTCAAGGCGACTTTGTTGCAACATTTTAGCCGCTTGCAATCTACGTTCATCGTCAAACCAAAATTGACACCAACGTTGTAGGTATTCCGTTGCACGATATTCACTTTGAGGAGAGAAAAACTGACACGCAAATTCAGCTTCGGTAGTGGAAAAAAGTGGCGTTCCACCACCACCGCAAAACCCAATCATCACGCCAGCACGGGAAAGCTCGCGTACAGCCGCTTGCGTTAAAGAGGTACCGGTTCCTAACAAAATACAAGTAGTATTAGCAATGGGAATATTCTAATAAAGCGATTGTTGCCCCTGATCGGTAACATACTCAACGCGCCCACCATTAACCAATACACGGCAATGCTCTAGGTAATAAATGTTGGCACGTTTTGAATGTAAGATGGTTTTAAGATCGGAAGAATGAATCATATCCATGTTTTTCAATAACTTAATTCAATTTAAATATTGACCATAAATTAGCATGATAATGCGCAAAAAACGAGGTAAAAATAATCAAAGATAAAACAAAATCAAAGCTAATCTTTAGCTTATATGAATAAAAAGACATCAAAAAATCGGAGGTTAAAACAGTAAATTGTTTAATCCACTTATGCAGTGTTGAACACATTTATCGCCCTTGTGCCGCCGAGGTGTGATTTCTAAACCACTTATGCAGTGTTGAACGAACAAGCCGCGCAAAATGGCTCTAAGGCTATTTTCTAAACCACTTATGCAGTGTTGAACTAATTCCCATAATTCGGCTTTTAGCCTGTCATTTTCTAAACCACTTATGCAGTGTTGAACGCTTTATTAGATACCAAGACAAGAATAGGTGTTTTCTAAACCACTTATGCAGTGTTGAACTAAAATCGACATTGTTACCTACCTCATAAGTATTTCTAAACCACTTATGCAGTGTTGAACTTGATTGTATCCAATGACATATTCATCATCATTTTCTAAACCACTTATGCAGTGTTGAACGGATGTGCCATTGTTATTTTAATTTTATTATATTTCTAAACCACTTATGCAGTGTTGAACATGCATTTTCAGCTTTTGTTATTTTTCTTTCTTTTCTAAACCACTTATGCAGTGTTGAACTAGAAACCGGTATACTATAAACCCTGTTTATAAAAAGGCAAACAAGATTTTTGTACTCAAAAACCCTTTTTTTTAACCCTTTTTTAATATATTGATTTTAATCAATTTTAATTTAGTGTAAAAAAAAGGGTTGATTGGCAAAAAAGTAAATCAAGATTTTTATATTGAAACGTGTATATTTGCTTAAACTTTTTACAAAACTTTTATTGCTGTAATCTTCTAGCTAGCTTTAATATACTTTTTCAAAATGAGTATTTGCTTTTTGTTCGATTTAATTCTACTTTTTTACTCTTCTTCAGCATCATTCCTAATCATAATGGGTAATTGGTAATGCGCATTCTGCATGAGATGGCATAGGTACACGGCTTGTAAAATATGAACGACTTCGATGTTTGGGTGGTTGCCTATTTTTGTCAACACTTGACTTAATGTGTTTAATCCTAAGGTGTCGCATTGATTTTGCAATTGCGCTAATTGCTTTTTATCGTCATTGTTCAGTTTAAGTCGTCCCGAACTCGTTATTGTTTCACAAAAATTGAGCGTCGGCTTGATAATGTAGATAACAATTGGATCGTGTTGGTAAACAATCTGCTGAGGTTGTTTTTGAAAGAGTATTTCGGGTTGTTTACAATAGTCATCGCTGTTATTCGATATTTGGTATAACGATTCGTTGTCAAAATCCAGATTTAAAATATTGATATCATCGGTTAGTGGCTGTTTATAAAATAGTGCAAATGGTTCAAGATCTAAATTATTATCATTTTTTACACATTTTACTAACACGGTTAAGGGTTGCAACTCTATTTCGTGTAGCAAATAAAGTGATTCAATACGTTGTTTTTGTTTACCATCCCAAAAGATGCGTAATAGTAGGTCATTATTCTGTGAATCTTTAACACACCACACCAAGCATTGTCTGATTTCGTCCAAATAAGGTTTTTGTGCTTTGGTAACGTGAATAAAGAGTACTTGGTTGAACAGTGAAATATTAGTATCGTAATTTTGTAAATAGTGACTTAGTAACGACCAGTTATCAAAGCCAACTTGTTGTTGAAATTGCTGATACTGCTGCAAATTCCAACCTGTTGGTTGTAATTTTATGTGTGAACCACGACTTGATAATTTACCATCATGCGATAAACGTGGTTCATATAAGGTAAAAGCTTTATTCATTAAGTCACAAGGCATCGCTTGCCAAATTGATGCACTTTGCCATAGGCTTTGTCGATTAAAGTTGATATCTGAATTATTAGGTCTGGCTAAGGTTGTCTCATAATATTGTAGCGCTATTGGATCCCAAAAGTAAAAGGTCGCCCCAATTGCGCCGGTTTTGCTTTGCCACCAATAAGCTCCCAATGGTAGCAAGTCAATTAATTGAGCATCATTTTGGTAATGACGTTTTTGCCCCCCACGTACTGTGGTAAGTTGTTCACCTTGATAATGTGATAATTTTTCCAGATATGCTTTAAGGCGAGCTAAGAATAACAGTATGTCTTGTTCGTCAACGGTAAAATGTCGATTGGCTTGTTGTTCAACAAGTTGGCAAAGGTGTCTTAGCATTGCGGCTAAACTGGCAAGATTTTGCGATCGAGCAGACATATTAAGCAACTGTAATTGTGTCGCTTGGCTTTGACTCACATGGGATAATCCATGGGTGATTAATGTATAAATATGTTCTTCAACTTGCTTAATTAATGCTATTTCATCAACGCTTAACCGATCAATCGGCTTATCCGTTAAGTTGTTTTCGATTGGCCAAGTCCATGGCTGGTGATGTTGTTGAAACAGGTACGCAATAACCGCTAAATGTACAGCTGTTTTCTGTTTTTCGGGTAGCTGTGAAATCATCCCAGCAAAACCGGTCCCAGCCATATAGATAATCGGCATGTCACTTTGTGGTATTTGAATACGTAATTGCCCTTTTTGATTTTCTACGGTTAATGGCGGCAGTTGCTGCCACTCAAAAACCAATTGATAAGCAAGGCGCACATTGGCTTTACCTGCTTGTTTAAGTAGCGCGCCAGCATCGATTGTCAGTAGCTCGCTTAATGCATCTTTTAATGGTGGCACTGACCGTTCAGTCGCTGAATTTTGCGATAATGTTGCATTATTATCCGTTTGATGATTGGGCTGAAGTTGTAACCATAAAATGGCCGCAATAATATGTTTGCAGTGTCCACTAGCTGGGCAACTGCAAGTTGCTTTTTGAATTCCTTGCGCAGTAAGTTTCACCTGTTGACCATCGACCATAAACAGAAGAAAATCGGGTTGCTCTTCTTGCAATAGGACTTTATCGGCTTCGATATCTTTGCGTGCACGGCGAATTAAACCAATATTGGCATAAAGTGCTAACGCTTCTTGATCATAATTTAAGTAGGTTTGTTGCCAACTCATCGCATCACCTCGGCAAGCCAGTTAGCAAAATGCTCGGGAGTTAAGGCGGCAATTAGCATACCGCGATCAGCAAGTTTTTGTGATATTTGCATATCATAAACAGCATTAGCTTGATAGTCTAAAGCAGCTAAACCCAGCATTTTTACTCGATTAGCATTAAGACGAGCAACAGTTCGATATAAATGCGTTACATTTGCGCCTTCATAAAAATCACTCACCACCACCACCACCGTTCGGCTCGGATTTTTAATTTTTTGTTCAGCATAATTAAGTGCTTTACCAATGTCTGTTCCACCGCCTAATTGTACAGTCATGAGCACTTCAACTGGATCTTCGGCTATATGTGTTAAATCGACAACTTGAGTATCAAACACCAGTAAATGCAAATTAATCGCCGGTAGTTTAGCGATGATAGCGGCACAAATTGCTGAATAAAGAATTGAACTATCCATCGATCCACTTTGGTCAACACATAAAATAATATCCCAAGGTAATTGTCTTATTTTGCGTGAATTGAAAATTGCTTTTTCGATAATAATTTGCTGTTTGTTCTGATCAAAATGCCTTAGATTAGCATTGATTGTTGCTCGCCAATCAAAGTTCTGGTTATTTTTGATTAAAGAGTGCCTAAATCGATTTTTTTTACCAGTGATCGCATTGACAAAATTCGTTTGAATCTTTTGTAAAATTTCGTCCACCACTTTTTTAATTAATATCCGTACTTCTTGACGAACGTCATAACTCAATTTACCCCGTAAATTCATCAGTAAACGTACTGAGTTTACACTAGGTTCAAGATCTCGTATGACTTTCGGATCGTTTAAAACTCCATCCAAGTGATAACGCTCTATCGCTTGATTTTGCATCCGTTCAAAGGTACTTTTAGGAAACAATTTACGTGTCAGTTTTAACCAATCTATCGTGTTATAAACAGAACGACTTTTATCACCCGCTTTTAGTTCTGAATCAGCTTTGTCATTGGTCAATAAACCTCGAGCACGATATTCGTGTCGATAAAGATACTCTAATGATTGATCGATTTGCTTATCATGCGCATTAAAATTAATTTGACCTAAATCCTCATCTGCATAACTTCCTAAAATTAAACGCCAACGTTTAATTTGTTCATTGGTAGTTTTATCATCGATGTGATTATCGTTAATCATACGTATTCCTATTGTTTAAACCATGTTTGCAAATGCTGTTGTTGAATATGTTTGGTTATCAATAATTCTAAAGAAAGTGCTTTGTTTAACTCTTTTTCACTAAAGTTGTATTGGTAAAAATTTAATTCATTATCGGCAATATGATATTTTTTAGCAATCTGACTAGCCAACGAAGCATTCTGTGTTGGGTTTAATTGAGAAAAGGCATAACGTAAATCAGGCAATATTTCAATAAATCGCTCAGGTAACCAATCAATCATTAGTTGATCTAAGCTATCAAGTAGAAAAGTTGAATGAATAATCAATTGCGGGGTACACTGCATTATACCGATAAAATAGTTAATTGCGTGATCATCTGGTGTTGTTAACCTGAAGTTATTTTTTATTTTATCTTCTAGTTGTTGTTGGCTTAAGTATGCATCTAAGTAGCTAAGACTATCAATAGCACCACAGATTAATGGCAGTTGAGCTAACTCAGGTTGTAAACGATGCAGATTATGATAAAAATCGTGTTTAAATTGTTTAACATTAAGTTGCTCTGGTAAATAATTTAGTAAGTCTCTAAATGAAAGTAATACTTTGATATTTTTTTGTTGCTGTTCTTGCTCTGGCTGTTTTAACTTGGTTAACAAGAAAAGACTCTGCTTAATTATTTTAACTAATAATATCAGTAACGTTGCGGTATTTTTTAGTTGTAAAAAATTTTGCCCTTGCCATAAGTAAAGTAAGCGATGGCCACAATTGATTAGATTGTCCAGTTCGTTATCGTTCTCAATACAATTAGATAGATTATTTAATAAATAAGCAAAACAAGATTCAAGCCCCATCAAAGCGCCTTGAATTAACTGTTCAACTGCCACAATACTTGAAAAACCAGTACTGTTTAGCCCAAACTGTTCAGTCGCTAATTGTAATTGCTTTATTGCGATTTGCTCTAACTGCGTCCCCTGTTCAGATAATTTAATTAAACGCGCTTCGACCATGGGGGTCCAAGCATAACGCCAATCTTCAAACATAATCGATAAGCGTTTACCATGAATATAATCAGGACCATCTATTCGATTGGCAAAACCCACTTGTAAAAAAGCCAATAAATGTAAATAACGGCTACGTTGCCGATGCTGTGATTTGCGATAAATATCGATATGCGTAAGTTTAGGACTGGAATAATCTAACTTAAATCGATATTTTTTTAGCGTTAAATATACTTCATTCACTAACGGAGGTTGTGCAATACCTTTAGGTATTTCACCCAACAAATTGCCCGATAAGCAATTTTGCACGGTTAACCAAAACTCATGACGAGAATCATTGATACTCTCTTTGATAAAGCAGGATTGAATCGCATCAAGCAGATCATATCTTCCTGGTCCATGATGTTCTCGTAAGTTGGCTAATAACATTGATTGTGCTATTGCAGAACGAAATGGGATAAAACCGATAATATTGTCACTGTTTTGTTGCCGTAATTTATCCACAATATCGGTAAGCACATCAGTAGTTAAAGATTGGCGAAATGCGATGCTAGATTTGCCATTGGTGGTTGATTTATCATAAAGTAACATTGACTGCCATGCCGCTTGATAATAAGCGGGCGAAGGCATTCCTGACGCATAACCATTTAAGGAATCAAGGCGATCAAAGCTATAACGAATTAGCCAATTTTGATCTTTATCACCACTTTTTTGTTGGTGATTAAATCGAGTCATCTCTGCTTTTGTAGGTAGCACAAGCTGATCGTGCCATAATCCTTCCAGTAAAGGTAAGGTATGAAAACCACCTGTTACGACCACAATTTTTGCATCAGGTTGAGATTTCTTTAATTGACCTATCGCTGTTAACATATACTGTTCACGCTGAACTGAACCCTCTGCGGCAAGTGAAGACAGTGAATAATCAAGCCTTGCCATTGCACACCAAATAAAGGTATCTATAAAGAAATTTTGCCAATCAGCGATATCATTATAGTCTTTCAGTTCAAAAAGATGTTCCCACACTTCATCATGATCACGACAATGCAATTTTTTCATTAAATATTGAATGTATTGGCTGTGTTTTAGATAAGTTTCGGATAGTAGCGAGCGACTTTTATCAAAATCAGCAGCGATTTCTTGATCACATTGCAAAGCCCTAGGCAGATCAATGAATTGTAGTGTGGCATGCTGCTCTTTTGCCATTTGTATTGCCACCCATTCTGGCGAGTAATGACAAAATGGGTAAAAAACCGAACAGGTAGATTGTTTCGATACACTATCATCTTCACTTTCTGTTACTAACGGTATTGTGTCAATTTCTGTCTGAGAAAGTATCGCAATGGGCGGACGTGTATCATCATGTAACAGTTGTTCAATTAACGGTGTAAAACTCACTGGCGCTTCAATCAATATATGCGTTGGTTTTGTTTGCTCAATCAATTTTTTAAGCGCAAAACTGCATGATGGGCTATGATGACGTATCGGGGCAAAATAGATCTGCTCTTGCTGCAAAGCAGCAAGTTTATTTAATGCTTGTGATAACCTATCGGGTAATAATTCATGGTTAAGCGTCATGTTAAGCCGTTATTTCCAGAACGTTTTTGATACTTGATAAAAACTGTGCCATGTCTCGGATTTTTTTGCGCGTTCACGCACAACATTATCCATATAAAATTGGATTCGTTTTATATCATCGGCATTATCTTTTAAAACCACACCAATAAGCTGTTTGGCGATTTGTCCTGCATTTAAGGTTCCATCGCTAAAATAATAAGCATCTAATGCTGAAGCATAGGCAATATTTACCGCTTCGGCCGTTGACATCACGGCATCAGGTGTTTTTGTATTTGCGCCATCTTGAGTTTGACCTTGCCTTAACTCTTGAAAAGCCGTAACAAGTAAGTCAATGACATCAACCGGAATAACTATTTGTGTTTTTAATTCACCTAATTCTTGTTCAAGTTGCCTTTGTATCAATTCAATCTCAAAATCTTTATTATTTATTGGATTAACAGTTTCAAAGTTAAAACGCCGCTTTAATGCAGCAGACATTTCATGCACACCACGATCTTGTAAATTAGCTGTGCCTATAATATTAAAACCGGGTTTAGCACTAATAATTGCATTTGCCCCCATTTCGGGGATCATCATCTGTTTTTCAGACATAATTGAAACAAGGATATCTTGAATTTCTGGTGGACAGCGAGTTATCTCTTCAAAACGAACAATTTTACCTTGTTTCATACCTTGATAAATTGGCGAACCAACTAATGCACGTTCGGTTGGTCCTTCGGCCAGCAATAAGGCATAATTCCAAGAATATCGGATATGATCTTCACTAGTACCAGCCGTACCTTGGATGGTCAAATTTGAATCACCACTGATAGCGGCGGCCAATAATTCTGATAACATAGATTTGGCTGTACCCGGTTGACCAACCAGCATTAATCCTTGTTTACCTAATAATGAAACAATAGATCGATCAACTAAAGGATCGTCACCAAAAAATTTACGGCTGATACCCAAACGATCGTTACCTAAAATAAATTGACGCACCGATTTAGGGGATAAAACCCAACCTTCAGGCTTATTATTTTCGCTATCGGCCTTGATCAGTTTTTCCAATTCTTTACTATAACGTTGTTCAGCACTTAACCTAATAACTTGTTGTTTTGCCATAATCCTTTATTCTCCCAATTTGAATCAAAACCAGCTGTTCTATCAGCTACTATTCTATAATCAGTATAGCTTTCGACCAGTAACAAACTGGTAATCATTGAGTATTTTGGTTCAGTCTTTTAAACATACATTGTGAGTATTTTGCTAGCTATATTTAGTCAATTTTACCAAATTAACTTATCTTGCCAATTTGGATCAAAACCGCTTGATGCATCTGCTACCGCCATATAATCGGCATAGCCTTCAGCAAGTAACACGGGCGGTAACTCATCAAGTGCAATTAATCTATCTTTAAACGTTGTATTTTTACTAAAGTACAGATTGAAAAGCGCTGCCGGTATATTTTCTTCAGGGACAAAGCTACCACTGAATTCAATATTAATATACAGTTTAAGGCTAGCAAAATATTTATAATAACTATCAAAATAACCCGCATCTTGTATATCATTACGTTTATAACCCAATTTAGTTAGGATTTTTCGTATGGTAAAACTATCGGTTAACCAACCATAATATTTATCAATCATGTCATCTTTAAAGTGACGAATATCCGGTAATGGATGATTGAATTGATCGAATAATTGAATAATTTTGTAATCTTTAAGATGAGTTTGCCAATGTGCTGTGATATCAGCGGTTAATAGCGCTGGATGCGCAACGGTAATATGATTATTTTCGTTCAACACAATTTCGTCATCTTGATTATTGACCAAACTACCATCTTCAGTTGGTCTAAAGCTATTAACAATATTGCCGTTTTCATCGAGTTCCAACCATACTAAGCGTTGAATAAGTCGACCCACAATTGGATGCGGTTGTAGATAGGTTTGCCAATCATCAACTCGCCAGCTGCGCTGAGTGCACATCGCTTCATAAAAACGATTAATTTGCATATCCAGTAATTGAGTCAGTTCTTTTTTACTGTTACTAAATTGTTTTTTCGCATCTTTTACTAAAGCTGAATTTTCACTTTTACGCGCTTCCGGTAAGGCTTTAATTTCGTCACCATCGGCATTTTTTAAGTGCCATTTAAACTTATCATCTAACGTTGCGCTAAAGGTGCGTTCGCCATAATCGAGAGTTAACACACCACTTTCATCCAATCCAGCTGTTGATATAGTGCGATCGGCTAATTCGTCTAATGTCCAACCATTGCGTTCAGCAATAGTTTCTACTAAGGAACGTGCTTTTTCTTGTATTGTTGCCATGCGATGACGTCGAGCTATTGAGAGCAACAATTGAGTAATCAGTGGATCATCACTTTGTGCAAGGGGTTCTAGCATCGCTTCAATTTGAGCACGCCGTTTTTGGTGATGTTTCATAAAATCAAGTAATAACGAAACAGCAATACCCCCTTCAATACCGGTAGTTAACGCTAATACACCCTTTGCTTTAATTGCAGAACCAAGGTAGGTAGCTAATGTCTCTTTTTTTATCTCCTCAAATACTTGTTCCAATGTAATATTGGCATAAGCAGGATATAAACTCGGGTATTGTTTATAATAACCTAAGTATTCTTGCAAACGTTGATTAGCTATTAGGTTAGCTTGCGCTTCGGCTTCGTTAATGCTTGGTCTTAAAGTATCTTGCTTGATAAAACTACGTAAAATAAACTCAGCTAATTGTTGTTGGCTTGGTTTACTTAACAATTGACTATAAATTGTTAATAGTGGGTTTACAGGCTCTTTTAACTTAACCGCTAACCAAGCCCACCACTGAATAATTTGTGGTTCGACCGCCTCGCCGCTTTGCCAAGTAAGTGCAGGCATTAAGCTAATATCAAACCAGTCAAATTCATTAGGTCTTTTACCTTTTAGACCTTGTTTTGCTTCAGCTAATAATTTTTCAGTGGTTAGTTGTTGACTTATGTCTTCACCACATTTTTCTAAAGCAATCAATAGTGATGCTTGTATAATTTCGCGTTTTTCTTTTTTTAATGCATGATGTAATGCTTTAATTGACGATTTTTGTCCTAATAGTGCCAACCAATCTGCCGCTGCAATCCGCTCTTCTTGTTTGGGCGATAGTAAAGCTTGTTCAACTTGATCATAAATATTAGGAATGACTTTTAGAGTGTTTTGTGCTGCATGCCGTATTAATTTGTTTTCTTTTAGTGCGAGTTCAAAAAGATAATTAACATATTTAGTCGGCAGACTAGGAAAAAGTTGTAATATTTTTATTGCACTAACTTTATCAAGTTTAATGTAGGACCAACATTTATTGCTCTCAGCAAAGCCTAAAACTTCATCAAGTAAAAATTCATGTTCAGCAAAAAATGGCCATAATTTATCTGGTTGATTTTCATAAAAAGGATGATAAGTCTCACTGGTTAAAAATGGTAAAGCAACAGCATAGAGCACATGTTGACAATAATCAATTTTCGCCATTACATCGGCGATTTTCCTAAGATCGAAATTTTTAACAACGTCATTTTTTGTATATACCCTTTCAAAACAATAAGTACCACCATTTTGATCAATTAATCGCATTGCTCTAAATAAGTGATAAAGGGTGAATTCGGGTAAATTTTGTAGTCTATTTTTAGTCAGTAAAAAATGATAATCGACGTTTTTATTAATCCCTTGAAGTAACGGCGTGTATTGAATTTTACCATTTAAATAATGATAAATATCATCTAAATTTTTTTCAGTTAGTGTGTCAGATAATTCATTATGTTTTAGTTTGTGATAGTCTTGATAATTTTGCCGCAAAATGTCTTGTGCCATCGATGGTAAATCGATATCGATAATGGGTTCAAAACTAGGAATAACTAAATTTGTTTGTTGTTTTGCATTATTAGCAGTTTCAAGTCGTAGCAAAGCGCTTTCAATGGAGCCAATAACGGTTTTATTGGTTTCACTTGCTAATGCTTGTTGTAATATTGCAGAATCTGACGATATTCTTGCCAGTAATTGAGCGGCATTACTACGTTGTTTAACCGAGCCCAACGTTAAAAAGTGTTGTAGTTTTGATTGCACATCTTCAACAGGAAAACCCATTAGCATATCTGTCGCTAATTGACTGACTTGTTTGGCAGTATGTAAGGCTTGCTGAGTAATAAACTCAATCAGTGGTAGCTGAAGTTCAGAATGCTTTTTTATATACTTTAATTGTTCTACCTGCCCCAAAACAGCAATATCCTGATCGGGTAGCTGGCTAAATAATTTAAGATGATTTTTAATATTAGATAATAATCCATCGATGTTGTAAAAATACTGAAAGTCACTTAGGTCATTGCTCGTCATATTTTGCCGATCAAATATCGCCAATAATAACTTTTCACCCAATCCAGTTTGTTCCATTTCGAGTAGTTGGTGTAATTGTTCAATTGACCAACTTTTTCGTTGTTCAATGTCTTCTTCATTTTTACAAAAAGAGGGCATTGTGCTAATCAAACCATCATATAAAAGATATAAAAACCATGCCGGCAACTGTTGGTTAATTAATTTAACTAAATGCAAATGGTAACAAATTGCGCTCAAAACACATCCAAAACGCCTTATTTGTTCAAGTGTATAGTCATCAGTCCAACGTTGATAAAAATCTATTCTGGCTTTTTTAGGTGGTTTTGGTTTATCGTAAAAGCTTGTTCCATAAAAATCACAGGGCCTATATAGTAATTCAAAGAGTTTATAAGCGTTATCGCTAGTTTGACATAATTGTTCTAAATCACTTAAAACGTTAGCTTCATCCCCCTGTAAAACATATTGAGTAATACGCTCTGGCAAACTTTTATCGATTGTGGTTAGTGGTTCAAATATAGTTGCAATTAATTGTTGAGCAGATTGAGCATGTGTTTCTTTCATATTCCTTGGTTCTCCTATACAGGATATTTTTTATTAATCATTTATATTAATTAAGTAGCCATCTTCCGCTGGTCTAAAGCTAGTTATAATTTGATTGTTTTTAATGATTTCTAACTAAACCAAGCGTGTAATCAGTCGTTTTCTTATTAATTATAATTATCCATCCATTGTTCATAAAATCCGATCCTTGCATTAGGCGACGCGCTATCACTATTGTAATAATAACAATAATTGATACCGAGCCAAGAACAGGAATAAGACATAAAATCCATTATGTCATCAATGCTATAATGGCAATCTTGCGTTAATTTATTTATTCAAAATTGCGTAATTATCTCCTAGCATAACATATCTTAAAATGTTTTCAGGGATTGTTTGATTGCGTTTTCATAAAGATTCAAAATAGTTAATATTAGCTGTTCAGACGGCGTATCAATCTCTTTTTTACTGACCTGCGATTGAAAACGGCTAAACAGTGAGGCAATTTTACCTTTTACTTTATTAAACATTCCCTATTCTTAATATCTTTATTTTGTTTTCGCTACTAAACAATAATCGGCATAACTTTCAGCTAATATAATTTGCGGAACGCGATCAAGCGGAATCGTTTTTTCAATTGTTCCTATTTGCTGAGTAAAATACAAATCATAAAGTTTTACAGTCTCATCACTATTTGTTGTTGTACGATAAAATTGGCTGACCATAATACGTGCTCGAATCCCTAAGCTTGAATATAATTTAGCGAATCCATCAATACAATCCCAGTCAGTAATGCTATGATAGCCTTTCGAGTATAATATGTTTTTTAAAGTATTTAACTTGATAACCTTGCCATAATAATCATTTAGTTTATTGTCAATCACTTGACTCAAATCAGGTAAATGATTAGCAAATTGAGTAAATAGAGGCGTAACTTTGTAATCCTTAAGATGATTTAACCATTCTTCTACTTGATCATCTGACAAATAGACGCTATGCGCTAACTTAATATAATGCTCAGGATTTAAAGTGACTTCATCATCATTTATGTTAATCAAGCAACCATCTTCTGTCGGCCTAAAACTGTTAATGACTGTGTTGTTATTATCGACTTCAAGCCAGATCAACGATTCAATCATTCTATTCATGATAGGATGTTGGTATAAATTGGCAAACCAATCTTGGTAAGACCACACTTGCCCAATAGACATCATGTCATATAACCGCTTTGTTTGATTGTTGATAACTTGTTTTAACTCTGTTTTACTACTGGTTAGTAATTTTTTATATGCTTTGATTTGTTCAACATTTTCGCTATTTGTTGCTTCTGGTAACGATTTGAGTATTTTACCCGCTTCATTTTTTATCACTAATTGTAAACAGTGATCGAGCTGTGCTGTGAATTTACGATCTCCATAATCAAAATCTAATACACCTCGCTCGTTTAAATTAGCTGTTGGAACCATTCTTTCAATGAGTTGTTCAAGGCTGCATGCTTGCGCTTGCGCAAATTCTTCAAGTATTTTTTTGGCATTTTTACGAACAATATTTGAACTATAACGAAGCGAAGTAGAATAAACTAGTTGAGTAATTACCGCATGATTAATCGTGACAATCGCCTCAAATACCGCTGATATTTCACTACGTTTTGAGGAATGAAATTTCAAATAAGGACGCACAATATCAGCAATTTGATAAGGTTCACTATATTTACACAAAGCCAACATGCCTTTGGTATTTAGTGCAGATCTGACATAACGTGAGTACTTATCGGATGTTAGTTCTGTATCTTGTATAATGAACATTTGCACCACAAAATACCCAAGTTTTTGTTGGCTCTTTACATCTAATAATTTTAAATAGAAATCAAACAAGCCATTATCAGTGGTTTGTTTTAATTTTACCGCTAAGATGATCCACCAATAAATAATTTCAACAGCAACTTTCTGACCATTTTGCCACATTAATTCTGGTAGCATATAAGGTTCAAGCCAATCAAGACTGACTGGTTTTTTGGTTTTCAATCCTTTTTTTGCTTCATTTAGCAGATAATCAGGCGATAAATAATAAGAGATATCTTCACCCAACTGACTTAATGCGCTGAGAATAGATGCAATTACCGCTTCTTTTTTCTCTATTGATAAAGCACGCTTCAGTGATTTGATCGACGAATCCCCCCCTAATTTCGCTAACCAATCACTCGCAACTATTCGTATATCTTGTTTTGTTGATAATAATGCTTTTTCAACTTCTAGATGGATATTAGGAATTTTGTTTAAAATAAGCTGTGACTGTAAACGAAAGCGACGACCAGCGCCTAGAGCCCACTCCTGTAATAGTGGAATATACGGTTTAGGTAACTGTGGAAAAAGGGAAAGAATCGCTAAAGCATTTGCTGTTTTATAACATTCTAAATTAGTTTCACCGAATAGTCCCAATGCCTGATCAATATAATGCAAATTTTCGGCAAAAAATGGCCAAATAAGATGTTCTTGATTTAGTATATATTTTTCTAAAAAAGGTAAGGAAAAATAAAATAAAAAAGCACCGGCAATGTTATCTTTTATTGTCGTGCTACCAGTAATACTTTGTAATACATCAGCTAATAATCGCAGATCAACTCGACAATATAATTCTTGTTCCAATAATGATGAGAGATCTTTGTTGACATATTTAGGCTTTTCTAAATAATAAGCTCGTAATACATGCCATAAATTACACTCAGGTAGTTGTTGCAAACTATCTTGGTATAAGGCGAGTGACAATTCATTTTTATCAAATATATCTAATTCATTATTATCCAAATCTAAATTGTTTTTTGGTACCAAACCATTTAAATAAGCAAAAACATTATCAAGATCGTTCGAGGTTATTGATTTCAATATGTCATAACGCTGCTGTTGGTTTGAAAGACTAACATTACAAGTTTTGTTAACTGCTTGTTCATCCTCAACCTTTATTTTTATTATTGCCAATTGCCTATCAATATTTTGTTGTAAGGTTTGTCGAAAATTATCTGGCAGCAGGCGTTGAGGAATGGATTGATATGGCGTTATATCGCGACCTTTAGCTTGTAATGTAGATTGACTCAAAGTATTTCCTTATTTTCCTTATATCACTCATTTCATATTATTATCATATCTTGGGAAGATTTTTCTCCCGAAAAAAATTTAAATACAACTTACATGACTATTTTAACAAAATTAATCCTGATGTTAGTGACGACCATCGCATTTTGATACAAAATACTGATGCTCTGGATTAATAAATTCCAAAAGAGGCGTACAACCAAATGATTCATAAGTAAAATCAAAAATAACAGGGGATTCATTTTTATCTGCTAAATTATTCAATGGTTTAAAACTACCATCTTCACTATAACAATGGCTAACATTGGTTATCATATTCGAATCCGAATCTAAAATAATCAAATGCTCTAAAACCGTATCAGGATCGGATGGCTTTTGATAGTCTTGTAGATAAAATTGTAAACCATTTACTTCGGACAAATAGCTATCCCCTTTTACTAAGTCATCTGTCGGCCAATGACATCCAATAGAGGCAATTTCAATATTTTTATCAAGTATTGGGAAATCGTCTTTACTAATTTTTTTCCACGATAATGGCGTTAATTGCTCTTGAGCAAATGGATTCTCTTTACCAAAATATACCAGATAATCTGAATGGTGATCAAATAGTAGCGCATCTAATTTAAAACCATACATATAATCGTTCTACTTAAAAGAAGCTTCATAATGAGTCGTATCGACCACAGCAAAAGCATTTAACTGACTAATCGGCAATGATGTTAAGTCATTATGTTTATAATTGTATATAAAAACCTTATCGTCTTTTGATAAACCCGCCAACTCAAAAAATTTAGCACGGTATGAATCTGTCAGTAAATATTGTTCATTTTGGTAACTCTCTTTTTCATCTCCAGGAATTAAAAAAACAGTTTGTTGATTATTTTTATCCTATAAATGCACATCATCAGATAATGAAATAAAGACAAATTCAGGTTCATCTCCAATTTTATAATCAATAAAAAATAGGTCGTACATGCGAATATCCGACCGATATTGAGACTGAAATGTTGTTTCATCCCATTCCATTAACTTGTTTTCGCCAAGCATTGCCGCATAGCTATAAGGATTAAGGGATGATAAAATCAATCCCCAAAATAAACCCTGTAATAAAAATTTTTTTATGCTGATATCTGTTCTTTTAGCCAAGCAATTTCTTGTGCCCAAATATCAGAATTTATGGTTTCTAAAATTAAAGGGATTTCATCAATTCTTGGATCTTGCATGATATATCTAAAAGCAGTTTTGCCAATGTTACCTTCACCTAAGCTATCGTGACGATCGACATGGCTAGCCAGTTCGCTTTTGGCATCATTTAAGTGCATACCACGCAAGTATTTAAACCCTACAATTTTTTCGAATTCAGCAAAGGTTTCCTGGCAGGCTTTTTCGGTGCGTAAGTCGTAACCGGCAGCAAAAGCATGACAAGTATCAATGCATACACCTACCCGGCTTTTATCATCAACTTGATCGATTATTTGCGCTAAATGTTCAAATTTATAACCTAAATTAGAACCTTGTCCGGCTGTGTTTTCAATAACGGCGACCACATTTTTGGTTTTATCTAAAGTCATATTAATCGACTCAGCTATACGCTTGAGGCATTCATCAACAGTAATCTGTTTTAAATGACTGCCCGGATGAAAATTTAACAGTGTTAAACCTAACTGTTCACAGCGCTGCATTTCGTCTAGAAAAGCAGTGCGCGATTTTTCAAGTTGTTCAGCATCGGGATGACCTAAATTAATTAGGTAGCTATCATGCGGCAGAATTTGTTTACTCGTGAAGCCATATTTTTCACAACGTTTTTTAAAGCTATCAATCATTGCCGGTTCTAGCGGTTTTGCATGCCATTGTCGTTGATTTTTAGTGAAAAGCGCAAACGCTGTTGCACCAATTTGATAGGCATTAATCGGTGCGTTGTCAACACCGCCCGAAGCACTCACATGTGCGCCAATGTATTTCATACTGTTATTCATCCTAATAGTTAATTTGAGCCACTGTTACGTTGCAGTTGATCGCGTAAATTGGGTGGAATACCTTTAATCACCAAAGAATCAGTTTGTGGATCCCATTTTATGCGTTCGCCTAATAGATCGGAATTAAAGCTAAGGGTTAATCCCCCCCCACTGCCTGAAAATTTCTTTAATTGACGTAATGCGCTACGATCAACTGGAAAGGTGTCTTCTAAATCATAATCGCTGTTTTTAACAAATTGCATAAAGTTGTTATCGTCACTGACTGGTAATTCACTGGCTAGGTTTTTGAGATCTATCTCTTCGCCTGCTTGCAATTGACCTTGACAGTAGTTATAAACATTTTCACGCGCGGCGTTTTTGTCTTGTTTATCAAATTGCATCTCTTGGCAATAATCATCAACCGCTTTGACTAACGTTTTATTTTGCGCTTTGGCATCTAATCCTTCACTAGCGCCTAAATAATCCATAAAAAAGTCCGATACTTTACGCCCTACTCGACCTTTTAAAAAAGTCAAATAGCGTTTTGAATCAGCTTGAGTTTCCCATTCTGTTATATCAATTCGCGCAATAATGTCGGCATGATCGATATCTAAATATTGGGTTTCGGAAATATCCAAATCTTCATTCACAAGCATACTTGAACAGCTATTTAACACGGCAATAATTAGATATTCCACCGCTAAATAGCGATAATGACAAAATACGACTGTTCCCCCTTCGGCAAACGGATATTTGGCAAGTTCATTACGTAATTGTTTAGTTGATTCTTGACTAAAGTGGAGAAAATCTTGATTACCTAAACGTAATTCTTTAAGCGATTGTTCAAACAAACTTTCACTATTAAAAAGTCCATAAGCTTTGCTTTTGTTATTATAGATACGATTGATATCTTCAATTAAATTTACCACAGCTTGCTGATTGCTCAACATTGAATCACGAAGCTGTAATTCGATTTCAGTGTCACTTTTTCTAATTAATTTATGTAATATAACTTTTTCTATTTGCACACTCATTTTAAATTCCTATTGGGATAATAGCGTTTATTTGCAACTATTTTATCAAAGCGTTCAAAAAGTGCTATCTGCAATTATAAACAACAACAATAAACTAAGCTTATATCTATTTGAATATTCGATTCTTTCTGTCATTCACGCTTTCATTCAAATATTGCCAATCAAATGGTTTACTTTTACTATAGCGTTCTGGTAGAACCTAGCTTTTATAGCTAATAATGACAATACGGTATAATGATAACATCCACGATTAAAAGTGGAATGACGTGAGTTATAGACTAATTTGTAATAATAAAAAAAAACAATTAATCGAAAAGTGGAACAAACCAATTCTTTGTTATGGCTTTTTTCTATTTTTGCATTAAAGGATCTGAATTTTTTGTAAATAGTTAATCTGAAAAATAGACTGTTATTAATTTTGTTTTATTACTTCTATAAATAAAAGTATAAGATGCATCCCCACCATCAATTTTTGCGGTATTTCAAATTGATGTTTTCCAATCTATATTTGACTTCAATATTAAGATCATCATAAATATCGGTAAAATTTTGTGCTATTTTTTAGTTTTTCGAAATACGCTAAAAGCCCCAAAAACAATATTTTTATACATAATCACCGTTGTTTTCTTAAACTTGTTAGCAAAATTAATCATTTTTAAAATGGGGAGGCGGAACATTTATCTTCAATTAATCAATAATATTAACCGGGCAAAGCATCTGCTTAACAGCCCAAAAAATCAACTCTAAAAAAAACCAATAAATAACGGCGGATCACCTGATGGTGTTAATTCCCCGCCAATGTTAACAACGAGAAAGATGAAAAAGATAATAAGAAGATAAAAGCGCCAATATGTGATTAATACAGCTATCTACTTAGCTGTATTTTGCTGCAAACTCAGCACTGTTCTTGCATTCGATGCACTGGTAGCAATAATATCAATTACCCCTGATCTCAACGCCCCTAAAATAGCGGTTGATTTGGTGTTTTCCGAGGCAATAGCGATTACGCAGGGAATATTACGTAACTCTTCAATACTTAAACCAATGACCCGATCATTCATTACGGTATCGACTGGGTTGCCATTAATATCGAAAAAACCATAACCTGCAATATCCCCAATCACCCCTTGATTTAATGTCGCATAGGTGATCTCTTGTGGGGTAAACCAACCTAATTGCACCATATAACAATTTTCGTTCATATCCCCTAAGCCAACTAAAGCAATATCAGCTTTAGATGCGCGTTCTAACGTATCTTTTATGACACGATTTTGCATAAAAGCGTGTTTAAGCTCGCGGTTTTCGACATATGCTGGTGCATAAAGTGTTTCACTGCTGGCATTAAATTTTCTAGCTAGGCTTCGGCTAATATGATCAGCATCAATAATTTCACCAACTCGTTGCGTTCCTCCTATTCCACAAATAAATTTACATTGTTTTTCAGGAAATACCCCAACATGACTGGCAATAGCAGCAACATTTCGACCTTGCCCTACCGCAACAGTCATACCATTTTTTAAATTACTTGATAAATAGTTAGAAACAAGTGCCGCAACTTGCCGTCGCTGTTCGTCTTCATCTTGATGATCTAAGGCTATCAGTGCACGCTTAATACCAAAATGGTTAACAAATTGTTGTTCAATCCGTGAACTAAATATTGGATGATATTTGACATTGATTTCAACAATCCCTTCAGCTCTAGCTTTTTTTAACAAGCGACCGACTTTAATACGCGAAATGCCAAATCGTTGCGCTATCTCTTCTTGAGTTTGTTCATACTCATAATAGGCAACAGCTATCTCGGTGAGTAGTTCTGCTTCTTGTTTATCGTCAAATCTATCCATTAGTTCGCCTTGTTTCTCAATATTATCGTTGCTGATTTATAGCGGATAATATATTACAAAAACCTGTCGCTTGCCATGCACTGCGACCAATAAATAGACCATCAATATTGGACTGAGCAATTAATTGGGTCGAATTTTCAAGATTGACACTACCACCATAGAGTAAAATCATGTTATTTGCCACTTCTGAACCATAGAGATCAGAGAGCGCTAAACGTAAATTATGATGAATAAATTCAGCCTCTTGAGGTGTTGCCGGTACGCCTTTTTCACCAATTGCCCATATCGGCTCATATGCAATCATAACCTGACTAACTTGATTATGATCAATTCCCGACAGCGCAATCTTCATCTGCTTTACAACAGTTTCACTCGAGACTCCCCAAGATTTTTCTTGAGCGCTGTCCCCAACACAAACTAATGGTATTAATTGGTGTTTGAGTGCAGCATGAACTTTTTTATTTACTGTCATATCGGTTTCACCAAAAAATTCACGGCGCTCAGAATGCCCTAATTCAACTATTTTAGCACCGGTATCTTTTACCATAATTGGAGATATTTCACCGGTAAAAGCACCCGATTCTTCAAAATGCATATTTTGGACACCGGTTAAGCAATTTATGTTGTGTTGATATAAGTATTCCGCCACATCTCGAACACACGTAAAAGGAGGAATGACAAACGGTTGGATATGACTTTTTAAATCTTCGGGATAGTAGGTTTTTAGTTGTTCACAAAATAACAATGCTTCGGCTAAGGTTTTATTCATTTTCCAGCTGGTGCCTATGAATATTTTTTTCATAATTTATCCTTGTATTGATGTAATGCTTTTTATCGCTTTTTTTAATAGGCTTCCAATAGTAAAAATGGGTTGAAGAATAGTTATTGACTAACCTGACTATTCTTCCCCATTTTTTTATCATTTATCTTGTTTTAGTAACACTCTCATTATTACGGCAAAAAGCAACTTATTTAAGCAATAATGATAGTTGACCTAAAAGCACGTGTTGTTTTGGTGTTAGGCGATACCTAAACGTTTTTTATAACTCTTCACATAATAATCTGTTGCTTTGATAGCTTGTATCACATCATCAGCCGTCACCGCAAAAGGCAGACTATGGATAGTTTCAACAGGAGCAATGGCTTTTTCGCCAATTAATTGAAACTCTTCTTCTGTAATTTTATCTAAATGCACTTGCTCTAACGTGATAGGTAAATCCAACTTAATATATAAATCGATATACCTTTCAAGCTCAGCAATTGGTCGACCTTCTAGCACTAGTTGAGCGATTGTGCCATATGCCACTTTTTCACCATGCGTTAGATGATGCACATCACCTGATACGGCAGTAAAACCATTATGAATAGCATGAGCTGCACCTAAACCACCATTTTCAAAACCAAGGCCACTTAGTAAGGTATTCGCTTCAACAATAGCTTCTAACGCTGGGGTAACTAATTTCTTTTCATTCGATTCAACAGCAAGTAATGCATACTCAAATATGGTTTTTTCACACTCTCTGGCAATTGCTTCACCAGCAATTGTTGCAATACCACCAGCATCCGTTTTATGGCAACTACGAATGGAGGTTCTGGCTTCAACCCAAGTTGCCAGCCCATCAGCTATACCTGATTTTAACGATCTAACCGGTGCATTTGCAATCACTCGAGTGTCAACTAATACCAAATCTGGATTTTTATAATGGTGCCATAAAAAGTCAAATACACCATCTTCAGTATAAACGACTGAAACTTTAGCCGTTGGTGCATCGGTTGATGCAGTTGTTGGTACACAAACTTTAGGTATATTATATTTGGCGGCAAGTGCTTTAGCCGTATCAAGTGTTTTACCACCACCTACACCAATAATTGCATCAAATTTTTTTGATTTAAACTCATCAAGTAATCGGTTAATTTCTACCATTGAACATTCGCCGTTAAAAATGGCTTTAGTAATCGATAGTTCGGCTTTTTCGAGTGAATCGGCGAGTTGATTGGCAGCAATATTCCAAATATTCTTATCTGCTAGGATTAAAAAATTGGTCCCAAAGGGTTTGATGTATGCTTCTGCACGAGTCAGCAAATCTTTACCTTGTACATATCTATTAGGACTAACAAAAACCTTATCCATATTAAAATCCTCTTATAAACACATTTACTAACTAATTAATTATTATTAATTCAATTAAAATAATTAATTTACTTCTGGAGAATTACTTCTCGAGTTTTAATTGCTGTAAAAATTCATTCATAATCATCCAAGCTGATTCAGATCCCGCATCCTTGTGCCCTATCGCTCGTTCACCTAATCGCATGGATCGCCCTTTTTTAGCAACCAATGGAATAGTTAAATCGGAACCTTTTTTCATTTCATCAACGCAAATTTCTAACGTTTTTACAGGGTCATCACCCTCTTTATAATTGTTTAAAACATTTAGCCCCGGAATCAGTGCATCTATCATTGTTTTATCATTAAGTTCGGCTTTTCCTCGCATTTGTACAGCTTCAACACCATCTTGATACATTTGACAGAACTCTTTGAATGTTACTGCTTGTTTTCCAGTTGTATGGTTTGCCATTTTCATAAAAAAACTACCATATAAAGGCCCTGATGCTCCGCCGACTTTGCTCAATAAAATCATTCCTACTTTCTTCATTAATTCAGCAATATCTGCTGTTGAGTCAGACAAGAGTGGCAGTTGCTTTTCTACTTCACGAAAACCTATGGTCAAATTAATACCATGATCACCATCGCCAATGTCAGAATCTAATTTACTGAGGTGGTCACGGTTTTTTTCGGCCATATCGGCTATTTTTTTAAATGTTTCGATAAAATAAGATTTATTTAGCATCAGGGCACTCATTTTTCCTCTCCTTGGTAGTTAATAAGCAATTTTAAAATAAGGCGCATCACATGGATGGTCTAATAGCTGTTTTAGTTCATCATCTAACTTGATAACAGAGATAGACATCCCTACCATATCCATTGAAGTCACATAATTGCCCACCAGTGGTTTATAGATTTTAATGCCCTTTTGTGCTAATAAAAGATGTGCTTTTCGGTAGCAGATATATTGGTCCATCAATGCCAAACCACCTAATCCATTAATCAGTAATTGCACTTCATCACCGGCTTTTATTTTGGAGTCTTGTAAAAGATGATCGATTAGTTGGCTCACAACGACATCGGCCTTTTCTAGCTTAGTTCTTTCAATACCGGGTTCACCATGAATGCCCATGCCAACTTCCATGTCACCTTCTTGCATATCAAAAATGACTTCACCGGTAACCGGTAATGTACAAGATGATAGTGCAACACCCATTGAATAAGTATTGGCATTAGCTTTTTCAGTTAAAGCTTTAACTTTATCTAAGTCATAACCTTTGGCGGCAGCACTGGCAGCGACTTTGAACACAAATACGTCACCCGCCACACCACGGCGATCACTAATGTTTTTTGAAGAATAGATATCATCAGTCACTGTCACCGTTTCAACACGGATACCTTCATCGGCAGCTAATTCAGCGCCCATATCAAAGTTCATAACATCGCCAGCATAGTTACCATAAACAAATAGGCATCCTTTACCAGAATCAACCGCTTTTACTGCTTCATAACAATATTCAGGAGATGGTGAAGTGTTCACATTACCGACTGCTGCCGCATCCGCAAAATCTTTGCCAACATAACCTAAAAATGCGGGTTCATGTCCTGAACCGCCGCCAATAATTATTCTCACTCTTGGCTCTGTACTGATTTTTTTGCTTACGATTACGCGATTACACGTTTTTTTTAATTCAACATATTCACTATGCGCTAAGCAGTAACCTTCTAGCATCTCTTCTACGACATCATAGCCATCATTAATTAATCTTCTCATTACATCACCTCGGTCTATCCTTTACATGTTTTACTTGTTACTTAACTCACTAAAAAAAGTGATAATACATACCCACCAACAATACCTGCACATACTGCTGCAACAATATTTTTAACTGATTTACGTTTGCTTCCACCGGTTAAAGCTGAGGCTACCCAAATCCCAACACCAGCGGCTAACCCTTGATCGACCCATACTGAACCACTTTGCGTAATCATTGGCGTTGCTATTCCATGATTAATACACCAGACTGTTCCAACAATAAATGCTGCCGCCATCCAACCACCAATTGGTCCCCAATTGTCAACCATACGGCCCCATGCCATGCGTATAACAAAAGGGAAGATAAAACCACCGATTATTGTTGCAATAGCCAATTTAATTGACATCATCATTTGCTCCCTATATTTCAGCTAATTATTTCTTTTTTTGAAAAACTTTAATTTGTTTGCTACGCAAGATCTTTTCTTTTGCTTCTTTCAACTTTTCAAAATCAGAACGTCTTAAACCAGGTTCTCTTGGATTCTCATTAATAAATTCTGTTTTCTTCGCCATATCTTTTTCAATGAAAGCAGCAGTAATACCCCCTAAAGTAGCGCCGACAATCACAAGCAATATGGTAGGTAAAGAAGAGACAAATGCATGCCCACCTTGAATAAAGGTATCGCGCATAATGCCACATACTGCAATAGCAAGTCCCATATCAACAAAAGCAGCATCATCTTCATTGCCAGTCAGATTGATATAATGATTCATATACCACATTGGACCAATAATGATTACCGCCGCCAAAAAACCACCGAAAATGCCGTAAGTACCTAATTGTGACCAAACTGACATTACAATCATTCCAGCGATACAATAACCCACAAAGCTTCTAAAAAATTTCATCCTAACGCTCACTTTTTAAATATTTTGTAGTTCAGCTAAAATACCTTCAACATCTTCATCAACCATGGCTTGTATTGACGCAACAAATGCACCTTCAACAAGGGGAGCATCAACTAACGTCACCTTACTTCTTAAGGCTTCATCTTCGATAAGGTCAATAGCGGTTTCTGTGCTTAAAATGGCACTACCTATATCAGCAAATATCAGTATGTTTTTGTGATCTTTTGATTGTTCGATGATGTTATAAATCGCAACTGAATCTGTTCCCAATCGTCCATCCTCTGTTCCGCCTGCTGAATAAATTTTTACATCACCGGTTGAATCGACCATCTCTTCGATCATTTCTTTTAATCCATCAGTAATTTTTTTACTGTGAGAGACTAAAATAATACTAATCATGCTTACCTCTTGAACATATGTCTCGTTAATAATCTTTTGTTCAATTATATCGAATAAAATTAAGGCGGAAATTGTTTTATAATAAATTTGTGATTCAGATCTAACTTTTAGATAGTGATAATTTTGACAGCAAAATAAAATAGAATAATTAGCTATATTAGTGTTATATATAAAAAACAATACCGTTAACAGATTGATAGTTGATGTCAAAAATATGATCAACGTTATTTTGTCAAAATGAGCATAAGTTTACATGCAAAACAAAAGATTCAGGTATTGATTAGCAAAAAAGATAAAAAGCATCACTCTATGCAATATTTTACAGTTGTATGGGTAACCTAGCTTAATTCGCTGCGCTTGATAGTTTAAAAACAAAATAAATAAATTGCTTTTAAAACTGAGTAATGAAATGAATAAGTTGATGTTGATGCTTAGAAGAATTTAAAAACTATTTAATATTTAGACAAATGACCCGCTAATTTAATTCAGCTTTTTACTCATTGATCCAACTCAATTAGTCAAAAAAGTTTTTAAATGAGCCTGACTGATTAATGAGTTAAATACAACTAATGCTTTTACCATTAAAATCCACCATAATTAAAAAGTGTCATTAAAATTGGCATTAATAAAGTCAATACAAACCCTTGTACAATGGCTGGTGGCACAATAGTGATGCCGGCGCCTTTTTGTAACATTGGTAAAGTAAAGTCCATCGAAGTTGCGCCACACAAACCTAACGCAGTAAGTTTATAGCGTCTTATTAAGGTTGGAATAAGAATTATTGCACACAATTCACGCAAAATATCATTTAAAAAGGTTGCACTACCAATGATTGGACCATGCGCTTCTGTCATCAAAACTAAGGACAAAGAATACCAGCCAAATCCCGATGACATAGCAAGCCCAACACGAGTTGGAAAATCCAAAATGAAAGCAGCTAATATTCCACCTAAAAAAGTGCTTATGACCACGACTAAAGATGTCGTCAAACCAATTTTATTTAACAAAATCTGTTTAAACGAGATATTGTTACTACGTAGCTGGATACCAATGAGCAATAGAAGTAAAACTAACACTATTTGAATAATGCTGCCAGTATATTGCCAAAAAAACAAAGGTAAAAAACCGGCAATAAAACCGAGTATCAAGGCAATAAATACTTTTAAAGATTCAAAAATCAATTTAAAACGAGATTGAAAGGACGAGCCGGTGTTAGCTGTTTTCCAAGGCAAAAATAGATCAAATAAGATTAATGCCAAAAAATTGCCACCAAAAGTACAGACAAAAACAACAGCGGTATAGAGCAAAATATGCTGTAAATTTGTGATTAAATTGTCTAACTGAGCTAATTCAGCCCCCATGATAAAAAGAATAAAATAGACCATATAGCCAAGTATCTGATTAATTTTGGCTAGCCATTTTTGATCTTTAATTTTAATCAAATAACCTAAACACAATGGGACAAATGCAATCAAAATACCATAATACATTTTTATTCCTTTCCATGTTCATCTTCATATAGTATTGTTATAAAAATTAGAGGTAAAACTCTGCTCTAATATATCCTCATTATCAACGTAATGAGGATAAACTTTCCTCAATGCTAACTTTAAGCTGATCTAATAATGCATAACGATTACGATATTCCGAGCGTTTTTTACTCGCTATTTCGTCAATCGATTTTCGATTAATTTCGGTCGGTAATATAAATAAGTTTTTGGAATCTGGTTTACCGTCAATTGTTAACCAAAAATCATCGTAATCCGATAAAATTCTTTCTTGTCGGCTATTATATCGCCAGTTATTGTACACATGTGTGTTATTACCAACAGCAATCACCTGTTCTAAATTAAAATATTTAGCAATAATTAATGCCGCTTCTACCGCGACGCGTTTTGGAAAAAGTCCATAGCACTGCTTTGTTGCTTTTTGTACGCGTGTTCGTGCTTCATGATGCCCTGTTCCTTGTAAACCAGCAATAAATAGCGTAGATTTTTTTTGATATTCGACAAGGGTGAAGGTTAAAGTTGCTAAATCAATACCGTCATTATCATAAAAATAGAGACTCAATTCACCTTCACGCGCATATTTATTTCGCGCTTGAATAGCTATTTGTATGTTTGTTTCGTTTTTAGCGTCGATATTAGCCAAAATATAAGGCGATTGTGGGTTATAAAAAGCCTTAGACATATTGCCGGATTGCTTTGATAAAAAATCATAATGATAAACTAAAGCAGCTAAACGCTCTTTTTGTGTCAAACATGATGATAAATACGGCCGTTGTAATTTACAAGGTAAATTGGTTTGGCAGGAAAGGTAATAACCAAGTAAAGGATATTGTCTTAATTTATCAAGCAATTTGAGTGTAATTGGACTTAAAAAAAGTGTGCGAAAAAAGAACTTATATCGATAAGTTGGTTTAAGCCAAAGTTCATTAAGTGGAAGTTTGCCTACACAAAGCCAGTGAAAAAGTTGCCACTTACTTTTAGGCTGGGGCATATTTGTAATATTATTCATAATCAGAAAAAACTAAACTCGGTTAATTTAAAAAAATATAAAATGACTCAAGTATTACTTAATATGCAATATTAAAGATAAGTCATAAAATCAAGGCAATAAGGGTACAACACAATATAAGTCAGTGCAACTATCCTTATATAAGGTTATATTAAATAAAATGAAAATAAAAAACGGTGAATTTATCACCGTTTTTAAATAACGATTAATTTTTGTTAAAAATTAATTATTGACCTTTAACTTCTTTTAAACCGTTAAATGGTGCTTTAGAACCTAACGCTTCTTCAATACGCATTAATTGGTTGTATTTAGCAATACGATCAGAACGGCTCATAGAACCAGTTTTGATTTGACCTGCTGCTAAGCCAACGGCTAAATCAGCAATGGTTGAATCTTCTGTTTCACCACTACGGTGAGAAATCACAGCGGTATAGCCAGCATCTTTAGCCATTTTAACTGCTGCAATTGATTCAGTTAATGTACCGATTTGGTTAACTTTAACTAGGATTGAGTTAGCAATGCCTTTTTCAATACCTTGTTTGAAGATTTTGGTATTAGTAACGAAAAGATCATCACCCACTAATTGGATTTTGTGACCTAATTCTTTAGTTAAGTATGCCCAACCTTCCCAATCGCTTTCATCTAAGCCATCTTCGATAGAAACAATTGGATATTGTTCACTTAAACTTTCTAAATAACGAGTAAATTCTTGAGCAGTAAACTCTTTATTACCTTCGCCTTTTAATACATATTTACCGGTTTCTTTGTTATAGAATTCAGATGCAGCACAGTCCATCGCAAGAGTAATGTCTTTACCTAATACATAACCTGCTTTTTCTACTGCTTCTTTAATACATTCTAATGCTTCAGCATTTGAATCTAGGTTAGGTGCAAAACCACCTTCGTCACCAACTGCAGTATTCATACCTTTAGCGTGTAAAACTTTAGCTAAATTGTGGAATACTTCAGAACCAATACGAATTGCTTCACGTACTGTTTTTGCACCAACTGGTTGAATCATGAATTCTTGTAAGTCGATGTTATTATCAGCGTGTTCACCACCGTTGATGATGTTCATCATTGGTAATGGCATAGAGTATTGACCTGGAGTACCATTTAAATCAGCGATGTGTTGATAAAGTGGTACACCTTTAGCTGCTGCTGCTGCTTTAGCATTTGCTAAAGATACGGCTAAAATTGAATTAGCACCTAAGTTAGATTTGAAATCAGTACCATCTAAATCAATCATGATTTGGTCGATAGCTGCTTGATCTAAAGCATCTTTTCCTAAAACAGCTTTAGCAATAGGTCCATTAACATTTTCAACAGCTTTTAATACGCCTTTACCTAAAAAGCGAGACTTGTCACCATCGCGAAGTTCTAGTGCTTCACGTGAACCAGTTGACGCACCAGATGGAACAATTGCTAGACCAACAAAACCACCCTCTAAGTGCACTTCGGCTTCAACTGTTGGGTTACCACGAGAGTCGATCACTTCACGACCATGTACTTTAACGATTTTTGCCATGTTTTTTTCCTCTATATGACAGATATATAACTAATGTAAAAATAAACTATTTTTGCTGCTGATCTTGATACTCTTTAGCAGCTTTCACAAAACTACTGAACAATGGATGTCCATCTCGTGGTGTTGAAGTAAATTCCGGATGGAATTGACATGCGACAAACCAAGGGTGTTCTGGAATCTCAATAATTTCAACTAATTTCTTATCAGTTGATAGTCCAGTGATCTTCAATCCAGCTTTCACAATTTCCGGTAATAAATTGTTGTTTACTTCATAACGATGACGATGACGTTCAGTGATCGACTCTTTTTTATACATATCAAATACTTTAGAATTTGTATCTAAATGGCAAATTTGCGAACCTAATCGCATAGTACCACCTAAATCGCTGTTCTCATTACGTTGAACCACATTACCAGATTCATCACTCCATTCTGTGATCAACGCGATAACTGGGTTAGCACAATCTTTAACAAACTCTGTAGAGTTGGCATCTTTAATACCAGCCTTATTACGAGCATACTCAATTAAAGCAACTTGTAAACCAAGGCAAATACCTAAATAAGGAATTTTATTTTCACGCGCATAACGAGCTGCCATGATTTTTCCTTCAACACCTCGATAACCAAAGCCACCAGGAATCAAAATCGCATCTAAACCTTGTAATAATTCCGTACCACGAGATTCAAGATCTTCAGAATCAATATATCGAATATGAACAGTTAAACGATTTTTTAATCCGCCATGTTTTAATGCTTCGTTTACCGATTTATAAGCATCAGGTAGAGCAATATATTTTCCAACCATACCAATGGTAACTTCACCTATTGGGTTGGCTTCTTCATAAATTACCTGTTCCCATTCAGACAGATCAGCTTCTTTACATTCAAGGTGGAAGCGATTGCAAACAAATGTATCTAAATTCTGAGATTTTAATAGTGCAGGGATTTTATAAATAGAATCAACATCTTTTAATGAAATAACTGCGCGCTCAGGTACATTACAAAATAGTGCGATTTTAGCACGTTCATTAGCGGGAATAATGCGATCTGAACGACAAATTAATACATCAGGTTGAATACCAATTGATAGCAGCTCTTTCACTGAATGTTGTGTCGGTTTGGTTTTTACTTCCCCTGCTGAAGCTAAATAAGGTACTAACGTTAAATGCATAAATAACGTGTGCTCACGACCAACATCAACGGCTAATTGACGAATTGCTTCTAAAAATGGAAGTGATTCAATGTCACCCACTGTGCCGCCAACTTCAACAATAGCAACATCAAAACCTTTTGCACCTTCAATCACGCGTGATTTAATTTCGTTAGTGATATGAGGAATAACTTGAACAGTTGCCCCTAAGTAATCACCACGTCGCTCTTTACGTAGTACATCGGAATAAATTCGCCCAGTAGTAAAGTTATTTTTGCGTGTCATTTTAGTGCGAATAAAACGCTCATAATGACCCAAATCAAGATCAGTTTCTGCCCCATCTTCGGTAACAAAAACTTCACCATGTTGAATAGGACTCATTGTGCCCGGATCAACATTAATATAGGGATCGAGTTTGAGCATGGTGACTTTTAAATTGCGGGCTTCTAAAATTGCAGCAAGAGACGCTGCGGCAATGCCTTTACCCAAAGAAGAAACGACACCGCCTGTAACAAAAATATAATTCGTAACCATTAATACCAGACCATTATTAATTTATTAGAATAATATTGTGCGTTTTTAAACCATAAAAACCAACACAATATACGAAGAATCAGACGGGAAGATAGTATAACAGAATCAAGTATAGGTCTCAATTGAATAATTACTTTTAATTCGTTTGTCAGCCAGCTATATTACCTACAAAATATGTGCTTATTATTTTGATAATCCGCCTAATATTAATCAAAACTGTTGATCTGTATATTCAAAATTTTATCATTATAGTTATCAATAATTTTTTTAATCGAGTCAGATTTGCTGCTTTTTTCCAAATAAGCAAATAATATTGATTAAAATAATAAAGACAACAAATAGAAACACTACATTGTTAATTAAATTTCTAAATTACTTTCTACCATAGTTTTAAAATTTTTTTATTTATATTAAAACGGTTCATTAAAGATTAATGATAGTACCTAATCTTTTTTCATAATATTTCTTAATTTCACTCGTTCGATGTCGGTTAATTATTATTTTCCTTAATAGTTGAATGCCGTTAATCGTAGCAGTTAATGTCATAACAACAAAAATAAGCATATTTATCAGAAAAAGCGGAGATAATGGTTGATTTGCTTTTAAATTATAATGATGATTTGCATTAACTTTCAGAGCAGAAATACTTTTTGTATTAGAATTTTGATCCTCACGATAACGAATATCACTTACCACACCAATAATATTAACATTAGGCGAGATAGTGTTATTTAAAATATCAATATAATAATTCACATTTTCAAATTCATCCAATTTGATTGAATTATTCATGACTAATCGAAGCATATCGATATAGCTTTGATTGGTTAATGTAATTTCTATAGAATTTTCAGATTGATATTGAGAAACAATTTTCACTAATTTTTTTTGTAATTCTAATTTAAATGGTTTTAAATTAATTTTAAGAACATTTACTTCGTTGGATTCGACTATTTCATTCATCATTTCGGGATTTTTTTCTGACCTATCAAGTAGATCATCCCATGTAATACCGTCTTTATCACTATCAAATAACTTAACTATACGGGATTTAATATTGTCACAATTTTCGAGAGGTGTAATTTTACATACCTTTTCAATGTCAATGATTATTTGACCTATATTTTTTATTCTAGAGAAAGATTTTTTAACATAAAGTTTGACTCTTTCAATAGAATGTTTGTTGAGCATATCAATATATAGTTGATATTCTTGTTGCATGTTTTTTAAATGAGTCATTTCTAAATCGATAAAATCATTAACAAATTTTGGATCAAATATATGTTTTAATGAGCTGTTAATACTCATCACATTATCTTCCGTCAATGTCATCGGCTGAGTATTGATAAAAAAGTGGTGACATTTATAATTGACCTTTAAATTATTGACATCACACGATGTGTTTTTTATAGAAATATTTACAATATCTCCTTGAGAGATATCACTATTTTCTAAAGTGGTTAGATCGTTAATTTGCAGATTGTGAGATTGTTGATTGTAATACCGATAAGCAAAATAACCATTATTAATTGGATCGGTAAAATAATAAAGAACAGCAGATAAAACTATCCCAACAATGAATAAAATTGTATTTCGTATAATAAATTTAGGCGAACCAAACTGTTCTATTTCATTATTGACGGATAACGTATGACCATAACGAAGTAATTTTCTACCATTATCACCGATACCCATTTCCGTAAAAGTATTTGAAATTTTAGCTTTAATAACTTTCACTTGTTGTGGAATTAAATGGCGTTTAGGTTTATACCAAACAAAAAAAGCTGCTGCACTAAGAAAGACTAATATTAAGATTAAGATGGATATCTGCTCATTTTCACTAAACCATGATTGTATCAGTAAAACCGTTGCTAATATCAAACAAAGTGAAGTTAATATACCAAGGTTATGTTGACTGATAGCTTCAAATTCACTTTCTTCACGTTGATAAAGGGTTTGATTAATCGATGCTTCTGAACTATCTGTGCCAATACCATAAGAATTATTTTTTTGATAACGGTTTGTATTATGTTGTTTATCAACTTTTTTATTATCATCATAAAGCGTTAGTGACTCAATATCAACAGAGTCACGATCATCTAACAAGTTAGTGTTTTTTAAATCGCCAAATTCATATTCCTCATTAAGACCATAGTTTTCGGATGCGGTCTTGATATCGTGATCATTTATTTTTACGACTATCCCATACCATTTGGTAAATACAACTTCAATAATATTAAATTTATCAATATATCTATCCATACTATATGGAAAGAACAGTTCAATATTGTCAACTTCATAGTAATAAGTAATTTCGTCAGTATTACTGTGAAAACTATTACGATAGCACTCACCTCGTAAATAGGACACATGGTTATCGATTAAAGATGATTGAGATTTATAAGGATAAATCGTTATTTTACTAGTTAGGTACGGATGTAATAGTTCTAATTCTTCATCTGTTAAATCTCTTATTGGTTCACGTTGGGATAGGTGTTTCTCTAAAATTGCCCTATTAACACGATGTTCCCCCCCCCTATTAACACCACGTTCACCTTTATAAAGGATCCAACTGATTAATCCAAAAATTAAAATGCCTATTTTAATAACCGTATACCAATCCATTAAGATTCCTTTATGTAAATATTATTTTATTTAAAAACGGTGTTTATAAAACTAATAACAAAATTAGTTGTAATTTCTTCTACCTTTATTTAGTTAATTATTACTTAAATTCGATAACATCTTTTAAATTATCGATATTCTTCATTTCCATTTAAAAAAGGCGCTTAATACGCCTTTAGATTTATTTAGAATACAACTTATTTAAGTGTTCTTTCGCTGCGGGATAGCCCAATAATCCCTGATCGGACTGTTTCCACAATATTACATGTTTCTCTAATTGATAATAAGAACGAATCAAGCTTTTCACTGGTGCCCGATAACTGAACAATATAATGCGTTGCAGTCACATCAACAATTGATCCTCGAAAGATATCGGCACATCGCTTCACTTCGTCACGTGCATCTGAATCTTTAGCGGCAACTTTAACTAACATAATTTCACGCTCAACATGAGGGCCTTCGGTTAAATCATTAACACGGTATACATTAATTAGTTTATGAAGTTGCTTTTGAATTTGTTCAAGTACATGCTCATCGCCTGAGGTTTGAATGGTCATACGATGCATGGTTGGATCTTCGGTTTGCGCCGTTGTGATGGTTTCAATATTAAAACCACGTTGTGAAAATAGACCAATTATTCGAGACAATGCACCAGGTTCATTTTCAGTTAAAATAGATAATATATAACGCATTAGGTTCTCTCCGTCTTACTTAACCACATCTCACTCATTGAACCACCACGAACTTGCATTGGATAAACATGTTCTGTAGCATCGGTCATCACATCAACAAAAACAAGTCGATCTTTAATTGCTAACGCTTGTTTAAGTTTAGATTCAAGCTCTTCACGCTTATTAATACTTATGCCAACATGACCATAAGCTTCAGCAATTTTAGCAAAATCAGGTAATGACTCCATATAAGACGAGGAATGTCGCCCTGCATAAATCATGTCTTGCCACTGTTTAACCATACCTAAAAAACGATTATTAAGATTCAAAATCAAAATAGGTAAACCATATTGTAATGCTGTTGATAGTTCTTGAATATTCATTTGAATACTACCATCACCGGTTACACAAACAACTCGATTTTTTGGGAAGGCCAATTTAACACCTAGTGCGGCAGGTAAGCCAAAGCCCATGGTACCAAGTCCACCTGAAGTAATAAAGTGTCTTGGTTTATCAAACGGATAATAAAGCGCTGTAAACATTTGATGTTGACCTACATCGGTAGTGATATAAGCATCGCCTTTAGTTAATTTATATAATACTTCAATTGCTTCTTGCGGTTTAATACTGTTACCTTCATGACTATAAGCAAGGCAATGTCGAGCTCGCCAATGATCGATCTGTTTCCACCAATCAACCAAGGCATCTAAGTCACGCTCTATGTTTAGTTCATCAATTTGATCTAACATAGTTTCTACAACAACTTTAGCATCACCAACAACAGGAATACTTGCCATGATGGTTTTAGATATTGATGTCGGATCGATATCGACATGAATTATTTTGGCTTTAGGACAATATTTTTCAACATTATTAGTTGTTCTATCATCAAAACGTGCGCCGATAGCCAAAATAACATCCGCATTATGCATTGACATATTGGCTTCATACACACCGTGCATACCTATCATGCCTAAATAGTGTTTATTTGTTCCAGGGAAAGCACTAATGCCCATCAGCGTTGAAGCAACAGGCAGATTCAATTTTTCAGCAAACAGTTTGATCGCCTCACTTGCATTAGCAGATATCACACCACCACCAATAAAAAGAACCGGTTTTTTAGCAGTAAAAAGTGTCGTTAGCGCTTTTTTTATTTGTCCTTTATGTCCTTGTATTGTTGGATTATAAGAACGCATCGATACTGATTTTGGATAATGATAATTATATTTATTAGCAGGATTGACAATATCTTTTGGTAAATCAATGACAACAGGACCAGGGCGACCGGTTGACGCAATATAAAATGCTTTTTTGATAATTTCTGGAATATCTTGAGTATCTTTGATTAAAAAACTATGTTTAACAATCGGTCTTGAAATACCGACCATATCGCACTCTTGGAATGCATCATTGCCAATTAAATTACTTGCTACTTGTCCAGATAATATAACCAGTGGCACAGAATCCATATACGCAGTGGCAATACCGGTAATAGTGTTAGTCGCGCCTGGCCCCGATGTAACTAACACAACACCAACATCACCCGTAGCTCGAGCGTAACCATCAGCCATGTGCACAGCTGCTTGCTCATGACGGACTAATATATGTTCAATACCACCAAGTGTATGAATTGCGTCATAAATATCAAGAACACTACCACCAGGATAACCAAATATCTGTTTTACTCCTTGATCAATCAATGATTGAATGACCATTTCTGCACCTGACAATTTTGCCATGCTTATTGCCTCCAATATAACTTTTTTGTCATCTATTGATTTATTGTGCATTAACTTATATATAAAATCAATTAAGTCAATAATATAACTTTTAACTAAATCACAATAAAAAAATAATGGTGTAAATTTGCAAAATCAAAATAAAGGGAGTTTAATAAAGTAATCAAAATATTATATATTGATTTTCCAGTCATTTTTGTTTTGTTTTAACACTTTAGAAAATTGGAACTCTAGTGTTACTGATGTTAAAATTCTTTATTTGTAAAAGGCACTATTATGAGCAATTTCTCAATTAAACCCATTTCACTTGCCGATTGGCAGTTAGTAAAAGTATCTGGAGTGGATAATCGCAAATATTTACAGGGACAAGTGACGATTGATATCGATCACCTTTCTCAGCAAACTGCCTTGTTTGCTGCACATTGTGATGCTAAAGGCAGAATGTGGAGTAACATGCTATTATTTCAACGAGAGCAAGATATCTACTATATCTTACGTAAAAGTGTTGCTGATGTGCAAATTGCTGCTTTAAAAAAATATGCCGTATTTTCTAAAGTCTCTATCGAGCAGGTTAATGATTTAAATATCGTTGGTTTAGAATACGATGCGATACCCGCAGATATTATTGACCAATTCAATCATCAAAATTGTATTACCCATAATAATAATACTTATATCAAATTAAATTTACCTCATACACGGGCAATTAGGGTATCTCCTCAAACTATCGATGAGGATTTACAACCTTGTAGCCGATGGGTTCAACTTGATTTAGAAGCAGGTTATGCCATTATCGATAAAGAAAATTGTGAAACATTACTGCCTCAAGCATGTAATTTACAATATTATGACGCCATCAGTTTTGATAAAGGCTGTTATTGTGGTCAAGAAATGGTGGCTCGAGCTCAATTTCGTGGCGCTAATAAACGAGGGCTTTATTTATTAACGGGTAAAAGCGATAGTTTACCCAATATTGGTGATACCATCGAATGCCAGATTGATGGCAATTGGCGTGAAAGCGGTCAAGTCCTTGCAACGATGAAATTAAATCAAGACAACGATATTTATGTTCAAGTTGTACTTGCTAATGGCATCGATCTCAACACACAATTTAGAGTAAAAGGCGCTGTAGCGAGTAAACTTTGTTTTCATTAATTGATTAAGGCTTGTTAAGATCAGTGAAAGCTAATCAGTTAACATCTACATTTAAAAAGATAGTTAACTGATTAGTTAAGTAAATTTCTGATAACAATTAAAAAATGTTAGGTTGAGTTATCCCCCAAGTTCTTGATTGACTATTTCAATAAAGTATTGCGCCCCGGTTATTAAAACTTCATCGTTAAAATTGTAGGCTGGATTATGTAAATTAGCACCTTTGCCAGCACCTAGCCACACATATACGCCTGGTATTTTTTGCAGCATAAAAGCAAAATCTTCCGAGCCCATTGATGGTAAAGGATCGATAATAAGACCATTTTCACCAACAACTTTTTTAGCAGCTTCTATCGCAATATCAGCTTGCTTAGCATAGTTAATTGTTGCCGGGTAACGCCGTTGATAATCAACCTCAGCCTTAGCTTCGAATGTGCTGGCAATACCTGTTGCAATCTGTGTAATGCGTTGCTCAGCCATATTTTGTACATCGGCGCTAAAAGCACGAACTGTACCACGAATTACCGCTTGTTGTGGTAACACGTTCCACGTATCGCCACTATGTATTTGCGTAACACTCACCACAAGAGAGCTAATAGGATCGACATTGCGGCTGACAATGCTTTGCAAACTATTTACGATTTGTGTTGCCGTTAAAATTGTATCTTTACCAAGATGAGGAGCGGCAGCATGAGCGCCAACACCTGTTACTTTGATTTCGAAAACATCATATGATGCCATCATTGGTCCATGGTTAATGTAAAAATGATTTAATTTCATATTCGGTTGATTATGAATACCATAGACAGCTTCAATTGGAAAACGATCAAACAAGCCATTTTCAACCATAACACGAGCACCGCCTTCGTTTTCTTCAGCTGGCTGGAAGATAACAACGACTGTACCCGAAAAATCACGGTGTTCACTCAAATATTTAGCCACGCCTAATAATGTTGCAGTATGACCATCATGACCACAGGCATGCATTTTACCCGGGATAGTTGAACAATAATCTATTTTATTCTCTTCTATAATATCTAAAGCATCAATATCGGCACGCAATGCGATAACTCGACCTTCTTTTTTGCCTTTAATAATACCGACCACACCAGTTGGTGCAAAATCGGTATAGAGCTCAGTTATACCGAAAGATTTAAGCTTTTCAATTATAAATTCCGTTGTTTTCTTCTCTTCAAATGCGGTTTCTGGGTGGGCATGGATGTGATGACGCCATGCAATCATCTCTGATTTTAATTCATTAATACGACTCATTATACATTCCTTATTCATTCTCAATTGTAAACTTAATCAGTTTATTGGTTAGTACTATACTGCTATTCTACCTTTTATAAAAATAACTATTTTTACTATGATTAGTGATTTTAGTTATATATTAAAATACAGATAAGCTAACTGATGAACTTTGAAAAAGAAGCAAATATTTAATCGATTTACGTTATATATAAAAATTAGATGTGTATGAGCAAAATTTAACCATTTTAATCATTTAATTAACTAAAATAGCAGCAGCAATACGCCGAAATTAATAAAAATGGACCAAATGGAATAACTTTTAATGATTGTCGATAAAAAAGATAGTTTAAGATCAGAAAATAAAAAATACCCAATATTGAAGCCATAATTACTAATAAGGGTAGTAAATGATAAGGAATCCATGCACCTATCGCGGCAAGTAATTTTATATCTCCCCCGCCTAATCCATGCTTGTTTGAAATTAAATAAAATAAACTAGCCGGTACTTTTAATAAAAGATACCCGCATAAAATACCAATAAATGCATCGGCTAATAGTATATTGCTGATATTCAAATATGCCGCCAATAAGCCTCCCCACATTAATGGTTGCGTAAAAAAATCCGGCAATAAATAATATTTAAAATCGATTAAGGCTAATAGTAAAAAATAACAACCCAACATCATTAACACAATACTTTGCGCAGTAATACCTTTATGCCAATAAATCACCATAAACAACACTGACATAGCTAACTCTAGCAAAAAATAGTGAGCCGGTATTTTAGCCTGACATGCATAACAGCGTTGCCTTAATAGCAAATAAGACAACAACGGAACTAATTGCCAAACTTTCAGTTTATTCAAGCAATTTGGACAAGATGAACTTGTTAAACTTATGGCCGATAAATAAATAAAAGGAGAATGTAATGGCGAAAACCGACTAAAAGCAACGCAAATAAAACTGCCCATACATGCACCTAACATCGCAATAATACAAGCTATCATTAGTTAATCACCTCGCCAAGTTGAAAGATAGGCAAATACATAGCGATTATTAAACTTCCAATGATTAGCGCTAGTATTAACATTAACAACGGCTCAACTAATTGAGATAGATTATCAGTTAATGTTTGACTCTGCGCTTCATAGTAATCGGCTAACTTGGTTAGCATTAAATCCAGCGTACCGGATTGTTCTCCTATGTGGATCAATTGACGACATAAAGTTGGAAAACACGGTTGTGTTTGTAAAACATGACTAAATGAAAGCCCTTTTTCGATTTCGGCTATCATATAAAAAATACTTTTTTGATACACGCGATGCATAATCGTATTAGCCGAAGCGGTCAAACCTGCAAGTAAAGGGATGCCAGCTTGTTGAGTTATTGCTATTGTTTGAAAGATATGTGTTAAACAAGTAGTGGCAATTACTTTACCGATTATAGGTAATTTTAATGTATAACTATCAATCACATCTCGATAGCGAAGCTTAAGATAATACCGATACAATAAATAGCTTAGTAATAGAGTAATTAAAACAATGAACCAAGCCCGTTGTAAAAAGTGTGACAAATCGATAATGCACTGGGTAAACAACGGCAATTGAGCATCAAAATCTTGATAGATCTGAGCAAACCTGGGTAAAACCACTAATAGCATTATCACTATCACAATTATAGATACCGTGAGTAAAAAGCATGGATAACGCATGGCCTGTTTGATACGCTTTTGTAGTTTTATTGATTTTTCAAGTTGTAACGTTAACTGTTCAAAACTTGAATCTAATTGTCCTGTCATCTCACCGATTGCAACAATTTCACAATAAAGTGTCGGAAAGACCAAATGATGATGAGTTAAAACTTTTGATAAAGGTTCCCCTTTTGCAATCTGATGTTCAATTTCAACAAGAAGATATTGCCAATGAGGATAAGGGTGCTCTTTCGCTAAAATAAGTAAACTATCAACAATAGAAAGACCTGCTTTAAGCATCGTTGCTATTTGTTTAGTAACAACCAGTAACTCTAAACGAGTAAAACTATGTTTATTAATATATTTAACTGCTTTTATTTTGATGGCAATTTTGCCTTGTAATAATAGCTGTTTTTTCGCGTCTTGCTGAGAAGACGCAATTATTTTATTTTCATTAAAATCCAAATCATACCATACGTAGAGCCTTTTCATAGATAATCACCCAAAACACGTTGCAATTCTGCAATGGTGGTAACACCATCCTTAACCAGTTTTTGTCCTGCAACTTTAAGCGTTATCATATTGGTAGGCGAAATCATTTGGTCACGGAGTAATTGATGTTGTATTTCTGCCGTTATTGGTAAAAATTCATATAATCCTATGCGCCCATGATACCCACCAAAACAATGTTCGCAGCCCATAGCAATAAAATGAGCTGTTGTTTCTCCTCCTAGCACTATTAATTGACTTGCGACAACCTTACAATACTGACAAAGCTTACGAACAAGACGTTGGGCAATAATTAATTTTAAACTTGAGGAAACCAGATAATTTTTAATTCCCATTTGATTTAATCGAATTAAGGCTTCTAAACTTGAATTGGTGTGCAATGTGGATAAAACTAAATGTCCTGTTTGTGCTGCTTGAATAGCAATCTCTGCTGTTTCAGGATCACGAATTTCACCAATCATTATCACATCGGGATCTTGCCTAAGTAAGGCTCGCAATATAACAGCAAAGGTTAAACTTGCTTTAACATTTATGGCAGTTTGATTAATGCCATCAATGGGGATTTCTATCGGATCTTCAACGCTACAAATATTACGCTCAGGTTTGTTTAACTTTTTTAATCCACTATATAAGGTAACCGTTTTCCCGCTACCGGTTGGCCCAGTCACTAAAATCAACCCTTGAGGATAATCTAAAATTTGTTGAAATATTGAAAGATTGTGTTGTGTTAATCCTAAATCATCAATGGTGAGTTCCGATTCATTATTGTCCATGACTCTCAGCACGATTTTTTCACCATTAATGACCGGTAACGTAGATATCCGCATTGCATAACGATCTACCATCAATTGACCATCTTGTGGCAAGCGTTGCTCAGCAATATTTAACTTTGCCATAATTTTTAACCGAGCGGCAATTTGTTTAGCTAAAGCTAATGGTGGCATAAGCATATCTTGCAGCACACCATCAATTCGCATGCGAATACGATAATGATGTAAATAAGGTTCAAAATGAATATCCGAAGCCCGTTTATCTAATGCTGACAACAATAATTTATCTAAACTTTCAACTAATTGCTCTGCATTCATCACATATTCCTTGTCAATCGTTTTAACGATCAAAATTTAAAAATAGCTTCACAAGCTTGTGTTAAAGACGTATCTATCGGTGTTGTTAAACAATTTCGGGTCCAAACTAAATTACCTTCAGTAGTATTAATTGTCGGTGTTAAGGTTGTGGTTAATCCCAATAAAGCGCTCTTGCCAACCAAAGTAATCACACCGTTAGTTACAGAAACAGATGTGACATAATTCGATGATTTACTGATGGGCACACCATTATTACCATTACTGCAATGTGTTAAATGACCTTGTTCAATTGCGCATATTTCAATAGCGGTTTTATAAGCTGTCATAGTCTGTAGCATATCGGTTAAAGCCGCCTTTTTTACATAACCTTGATAAGCCGGCAAACCAATGGCTGTAAGAATAGCAATAACAACTATTGCAATCATAAGTTCAAACAAGGTAAATCCTGATTGAGCTGTCATAATTATCTCGTGAGTTAAAGTTAGTGAATAAGGTAGTGACTTTATAGCAAAACAAAAAAATGAAATAATATGTAAAAATTCATTTTGGAAGTAATGATTGATATTTATTGCAACTATTTAAGATGCAAGAAGAATGTTTGAGAACGTTATCGCAAAATTAAATTTTATCCTCACTGTATAAAGCAAAGTTTATTGGAGTCCATATGTCACTTAATATTGTTAATGGTTGGTTACAGGGTGTAAAACAAGTCATTTCACCTTATTATAATGATCGCCCTGCTAATGAAGAAATTTCATTAATAGTGATTCATAATATCAGTTTACCGCCAAATCAATATGGTGGTCCTTATGTTGAACAACTATTTACGGGTAAACTTGATCCTAACGAACATCCCTATTTTGCAACAATTTATCAACTAGAAGTATCTAGCCATCTATTTATTCGTCGTGATGGTCAGATAATTCAATTTGTTTCATTTGATAAGCGAGCTTGGCATGCTGGGCAATCACGTTTTGAAGGTAGGGAGAATTGTAATAATTTTTCGATTGGCATTGAAATGGAGGGTTGTGATACAGATGATTTTACGGATTATCAATATCAACAATTAGCCGCTGTTACCTTATTGTTGCAACACACGTATGGCATAAAAAATATTACTGGTCATAGCGATATTGCACCAGAACGTAAAACTGATCCTGGACCTTGTTTTAATTGGCAATATTATCGCAAACTTATTGATGAATTGTCACAAGCCCAAAAAATAGTAAAACAACTTGAGTTAATCAAACTTGAATTACAAAACATTCGTTTATGGCAAACAACGCCACCACCAACTGCTGCTTTTTTAAGCCAAGAACCTTTTGCAATTGATACTATGCAAAGTCATGAATGGTTACAATGGATTTTTATTCCGCGGATTTTGGCGCTTATCGATGCCAAAACCAAGATTCCGACATTTGCACTTCATCCTTATTTTGAAGAAGCCTTAAAAGAACATCCTGAAAATACCGTTCAACTGTTATATCTTATTAAACAGCTTGACAAACTATCCACCGAAAATGAACGCAATTAAACCGTTATGCTTACATTTTTGGAATTTGTTATAGATGCCGCATACTGATTTATGCGGCGATGATAGCGATAAGATTAATTAACATCACGCGTTAATTTACGGTATTCATTTACTGCTTGTTGATGACTACCATAACTATTTGAGAACGTATGACCACCGTTGCCTGTTGCCACAAAAAACAGATAGTTGGTCTTAGCTGGGTGAGCAGCGGCTTCTAAAGAAGCAAGGCTAGGCATGGCAATAGGTGTAGGCGGCAACCCCTCAATAACATAAGTATTATACGGATTGTTGGTATCGGTTAGATCTGAGCGCCTAATGGCACCAGTATAATTATCACCTAAGCCATAAATGATCGTTGGATCAGTTTGTAATTTCATTTTTGCCTTTAATCGATTCACAAATACCGAAGCAACATTCGCTCGTTCAGAACTAATGCCCGTCTCTTTTTCAATAATTGAAGCTATGATTAACATTTCGTAAGGCGATCGATATGGCAAATCCTTATCACGATTATCCCATACTTTTTGTAAATTATTTTTCATGGTCAGATAAGCACGTTTTAATATACTTACATCAGTCGAATCGGCCGTATAAAGATATGTATTTGGTGATAACCATCCTTCGATTGAACCATCAATACCCAATAATTTAGCAATTTCTTCATTGGATTTGCCATCGAGTGTTTGTTGAATATAAGGTGTAGTTTTAAGCACATTAAGCCAATCTTTAGCGCGTTTACCTTCAACAAATTGAATAGAAAAATTACTCTCTTTTCCAGAGACTAGTAACTGTAAAAATTCTTCAACTGTCATGTGAGCATGTAATTGATATGTGCCAGCTTTTATCGAACTCAACGAAGGATCTAATTTATAAAGATAAGGTAACAAATAAGCTTGTTGCATTAAGTTGTTTTGTTTTATTTCAGCAACTAATTGATGCAAAGTTGTTCCCTTTTTAAGCACAAATATTTGGTTGTCATCTGTGACTTGCATTTGCTGTTTTGAGAATTGGTGCAGAAAATAGTAACTAATACCAATTGCACCACCTATAATTATAATGAGTGTAAGAATCGTATATAAAAATATTTTTTTTGTCATAATGATTAATCTATATAGTGAATTTTTGCGCGGGAAGTTAAGCGCGTTAAAAGCTCATATGCACTGATACCGGTGTGTTTAGCAATCTCTTCAACAGGTAACTGTTTACCCCAAAATATGACCTCATCACCGGGTTTTTCTAGACTATCGATCCCTAAATCGATCACAATCATATCCATCGAAACTCGCCCCACAATTGGCACTCGGCGTCCGTTAATAACGACAGGCGTATTTTCCGCAATATTACGTGGATAACCGTCACCATATCCCATAGCAACCACGCCTAAAAGCGTATCTTTGTGGCTTGTCCAGATTTGACCATAACCGACAGCTTGACCTTTTTTATGTTTACGCACAGCAATTAATTCAGATTTAAATGTCATTACAGGTTTAAGATCAGCAATAGGATCGTTGAAAGGAGAAACACCATACAACGCAATTCCTGCTCTTATCATATCACGATGAGAATCCGGCCAATGCAATATTCCTCCAGAGGCAGCAATAGAAAGTTTATTGATCAATGATTTATTACCTGAAGAATGAATAAACGCATCTAATCGTGCATTTTGTTTGTTAGTTTGTGCTGAATCAAATTCATCCGCTGAGCTAAAATGGCTAATAATATTTATCGATTTACGTATCACTTGACAATTAGCAAGCCGATTAAATTCGGCTTGTGCTTCATCTAAATGAAACCCTAACCGATGCATTCCTGTATCAACTTTAAACCATGCGGTAATTTGATTGTCAATGGCAATATTATTTAAAGCATCAATTTGCCAACTAGCGTGGATCACCGGTTGCAAATTAAAATCGATCAAATCCGCCACATCATCATGAGGAAAAAAACCTTCAAGTAAGACAATCGGTGTATTAATACCAAGTTTTCTTAAAAATAATGCTTCAGAAACTCTTGCAACCCCAAAATAACTGACTTTATCTTGCAATAACTTAGCGATGCCCTCAACACCATGACCATAAGCATTGGCTTTAACAATAGCCATTAGTGCGCTTTGCGGTGCTTGATTTTTTAAAACGTCAAGATTATGCAGAATTGATTTACGATTTATTTCAACAACAGCGATAGACATTGTGTATAACCTAACTGATATATCAGGAAGATATTGTAAATTTTGTTGTTGAGAAGCACAATAAAAATATTGGTTTGATTATTTATGATATAAGTTTAGTAAAACTAGGCGGCACTTTGTAATAAAGTAAGTAAAATAACTTTATCATCAAAAATTTTTAAAAATAATAATTAAATAACCTTAACAGATTGATTAATTATGCTTAATTACAAAACATTATATTATCTTGTGTCAGTGTCTATTCAATTATTAAATTTTTTAGATCTGTTAAAAACGCGTTCGTTTTCAAAATTAATCAATTAAAATTCAGCTTGTTTTGCTAACGATGATGTAATATGAACACAAATCAAATATTTTTTTCTAGACAATAGCAGTTAGCTATTGTCTAGATTTTGCTCAAATATAGTGCGAGCTCCGACGCCGACGGCTCGTCGTTGATAACGACTCGGAGTCGGCTTTTGCCATTTCGTTCATTTCATTCTCTTCAAGGCAACGTCGCGCAAACCATTGACCATAATTCGTTAAATCAAAATCACCAGCAATTAGGTAACCAAAAGAGGTTAAGGTCGCTCCCGGTAAACGTTCGTTTATCTTATTTGCCGGAAAGGCACACTTAACAATCCATTGATTTCGAGCACCTGTAGCTTGATAAAATTTCAATTTTAGCTGTTGCCCAAGTATCTCATTTAAAATGTAGGCAGACTGATTATACGCACGTAAAAATAACCCTTCACGAAATAATAAAATACCTTGATATTGACTCAATAAATCTAACTTCTTATCAATTTTCATTTTTATACCAACCAAACAGATAAAAAGCCGTTATTGCCGACAAACCAAATAGTCAGGAGCCCCTACTGCATCAGCATCTACCCCTAAAAGACCTGAACTTGAATTAACATCAATATGAGTACCATAACTACTTTGATAATATAAATCTTTTGTCCAATATCTATCGCCTTCATCTCGCCATGTTGAATCAGGATAAGTTTGTTGAGTTGAATAACCCCATTCGGGTAGAAGTCCTTGACCAATGGCTCTTGTATAACCATTTATAATCTCAAAAGAACCATTTAAACGATCATCAACAGGTGTATTGGTTAACTCCGAGTATGAGAGCAAATTATTTATACTACATCTTTGAATAGCAACACTCCAAATATCAAAAAAATCTTTAAGCGGATTCGCCCAGACACTGGTTGGATTAAATGTATAATCTAACTTGATCATTGGATTTTGCTTAACAGTTGCTCTTACAGTAACATCACCAGTTGGTTTGCCTTTTAGTAAGACATAACCTTGCGGATCGATAGTCACTTGACCTCCCGGATTATTGGGAACACTAAAACTATAACTGGCAGGAGAGCCTGTCACAATTAGTTGAAATTTGGCACCAGCAAAACCAGTCGTTGGAAATTTTTTACCACCAGATGCAGTTGGCGTCGCTTTAAAGCCGATGTTAGGCACATAATCTGACGTATAGCCCCCACCAACAGCTGTCCTTGACGTATATCGTGAATCATTCCATGCAACGAATGTATTACTACTATCAAAACTTAACCACTGAAATTGTGGCATTTTTTCAATAGCATAGGGTTTAACATAACATACTGTGTGTTTAGACAATATATAGTAACTGTGGCTTTCCCCTTTGAATGAATTCGTATCCGGTATACCATAATTAGTCAATAAAGCACCATCATCGGCACTAAGTGTTAATTTATAGGGAGATTTACACGAATCTAACTCACTATTCGGATTCGATTTCACATAATCGGTCACATCTTCACCATCGTACGTTTCCCATTTCACTTTCATATAACCCGTTATGGTAAAAAGTTTATCCCCATCTGCATCACGCCAATAATTATTTGCCACTATCACATTAGCTAACGGCATTGATGGATAATTACTAAAAGGTAAATAGGTTTTAATATCATTAAAAGTTGTCGGCACTTTTTCTATCACAATGGGTTCGACTACTGATGATTTGTCTTCCAACGCGCTTATCACTTTATTATTCGGTAACGTTAGCGATAACAGTGGTAATATTGTTGTTGACACTGTCTTTCCATTATCAAACGTTAAATAAGGCCCTGTGCCATTAATTACTTGAGCTGTTTGTGAGTTTAAACCATACACCGGCTTTATCGATATCACTGTAAACAACACCAACAAAAATAGAGTGCATAAACGTGTTTTTACTATCCCCTGCCTTAAAAACGCTTTGAATAAGGAGATACGATTAGACTCACTAATATAGAAAAAATAAAGAGATAAATTTGAAAATGGATTTTTGTATAAAGAATAAAACTCTTGATAACAATTATTATCACTATTAACTAATAAAAACGATGCCCGATGCCCGATGCCCGATGCCCGATGCCCGATGCCCGATGCCCGATGCCCGATGCC
>NZ_JAFNOO010000010.1:0-115853 GCF_026536185.1 Gilliamella sp. B2838 | reverse complement strand
CTTCAATTTAAAGTTTGATGCTCAATAACTGTCTCTGACATATTCAAATGAATCTTCAGTGTCACTTATCAAGACTTAATTTTTTCAGTCCGTAGACTTTTAATTTTTTCGTCTCGTAAGTGCCCACACAGATTGTCTGTTTCTTCTTTTTAAAGAGCTGACAGCGTTAAATTTAACTAAACATTTTGTTGTTTCAGTTTGCTGTCTCAAGGGCTGCGTATACTACGCTACACCTTTTTATTCGTCAAGATCTTTTTTCAATATTTTTGATCTTGCTCTCTAACACGTTCTTCGTTTGTTTTTCACTAACGCCGTGTCAGTGGATGCGCATTATAGGCACTTCATTTTTTTTATCAAGCAAAAAAACATGATCTTTTAATTGTTCGAATAAGCTTTAAACACTCAAAACATTAATGCATTGATATCGTTGAAGATTATATTGAGCTAATTTGCTAGTTAATTTTTCAACATATTGGTTAAGCGCTGTGCTAACAATAATATTCTCTTTATTTAGTGGTAAATTACTATCAATCAATTTGCCTTTTTCATGAAGTAATTCATAAACACGCATCGCAATTGCATTACCAGAGTCAATAAAAGTAGCGTGAGGAAAAATTACCTGCAACTCTTCTTTGATAAAAGGATAATGTGTACATCCCAATACAATAGTATCAGGGCAAACCGATAAACTTAGCCAAGGCTGTAATAACTGTTTAAGTTGCGGCATATTAACTGCCATACCTTGCAGTTTATTCTCTGCAATCTGTGCTAGTTCAGATAGCCCAAGTAATTCAACTTTACAATCAGGTGCAAACTGTTTAATCAAATTGTTTGTATAGGCTCTTTGAACTGTTGCTTTGGTTGCTAATAGCCCTATACATTTATTTTTAGTCATTTGACTAGCTGGTTTAATAGCTGGCACGACGCCAACAATCGGAAAAGAAAATTTAGCACGTAAACTAGGTAAACATATGGTACTTGCTGTATTACAAGCAATAACCGCTAAATCAATAGTATATAATTTGCTAATGTTATCAATAACATTAATTACTCTATCAATAAGAAACTGTTCTGATTTATCTCCGTAAGGGAACATTTCATTATCAAATGCATAGATATAGTGTAGATTAGGCATCTTTTTGTAGATTTCATTATAGACAGATAACCCACCGATACCCGAATCAAATATTAATATTGTTGGAGATTGTCTCGCTATGCTCATATTAAATAAAGATTAGGAAATTAAATCGACATTATCCTAAATTGAATAAAAATTTATGCAAGTAATTTTGTTTAAGGTAATACTGGCTTTTTTACTCATAAATTATTAAAATAGACGTCTAGATGGTAAAACTGCTAAAATAGAATACATCTCATCGCATATCAAGTATTGCATTTAATAAGTTAAAAGAAGGTATATCATGTCAGAATTTTTATTTACTTCAGAATCTGTTTCAGAAGGTCATCCAGATAAAATCGCCGATCAAATATCTGATGCAGTGCTTGATGCTATTTTAAAGCAAGATCCAAAAGCAAGAGTAGCTTGTGAAACTTATGTTAAAACTGGCATGGCTTTAGTCGGTGGAGAGATAACGACATCTGCTTGGGTAGATATTGAAGAGTTGACTCGCAAAACTATTCATGACATCGGATATACTAGCTCAGAAATGGGGTTTGATGCCAATTCATGTGCGGTACTCAATGCTATTGGTAAACAATCACCAGATATAAACCAAGGTGTCGATCGCAAAGATCCTCTTGAACAAGGTGCAGGTGATCAAGGCATTATGTTTGGTTATGCTACCAATGAAATGCCAAATTTAATGCCTGCAGCAATTAGTTATGCACATGATTTAATGCGTCGTCAGGCAGAAGTCAGAAAAAATGGAACGCTCCCATGGTTACGCCCTGATGCTAAAAGTCAAGTCACATTAATCTATCAAAATGGTCAGATAAAAGGCGTTGATACAGTAGTTTTATCAACCCAGCATTCAGAAGGTATTGAACAAAAAGCGATACAAGAAGCAGTAATGGAAGAAATCATTAAACCAACATTGCCTGCCAAATGGTTAACATCAAGAACCAAATACTTTATTAATCCTACGGGTCGATTTGTTATCGGTGGCCCTATGGGAGATTGTGGATTAACGGGTCGTAAGATTATTGTCGATACTTATGGTGGAGCTGCACGTCATGGTGGTGGTGCGTTTTCTGGAAAAGATCCTTCAAAAGTAGACCGTTCCGCTGCCTACGCAGCAAGATATGTTGCTAAAAATATTGTTGCAGCGGGACTTGCCGATAAATGTGAATTGCAAATATCGTACGCAATAGGCGTTGCAAATCCAACATCGATTTATGTCAATACTTTTGGCACAGAAAAGATTGATCATGATAAAATAGTGAATTTAATCAAAGAATTTTTTGATTTAAGACCTTATGGATTGATTCAAATGCTTGATTTGATTCAGCCAATTTATCAACAAACTGCTAGTTATGGCCATTTTGGTCGTGATATTTTCCCATGGGAAAAAACAGATAAAGCTACATTACTTCGCGATGCCGCAGGATTATAGACGAATACCCATTTTATTACATAATAAAGTCATGGCTTGTTTAAGGGAAAACCTAAGACAAGCCAGCCTTATTTTACACACCGTATTTCCTGAACCTAAAGTAATTTATAAAGTTAAAGGAAGTATTGCCGGTAGCGCACTGTTAACACGCTGGGAAATACAGCTTAATTCAATAATGTTAACTGACAATGGTGATACATTTATTGATGAAGTCGTTCCTCATGAACTTGCTCATCTACTGGTGTTTAAAACATTTGGTAAAGTTAAACCTCATGGCAAAGAGTGGCAATATATGATGTCTGAAGTATTAGGTAAATTACCAAAAGTAACCCATAACTTTACAATAAAGCGCAATAGCTATATGTACCGTTGTAATTGCCAAATCCACCATTTAACTAAAATCAGACATAATAAAATCCAAAACAATAAAACTAGTTATTTATGCCAAAAATGCGGTAGTATACTTAAACAAGTTATTCCAATTTAGACCATTACATGTGTAAACTCGATTTTCATTTTTATAAAAGTTCATTTTTTATTCTTCTCTTAGGTGTGTTTCTTTATATTTTCGGTAATTTTTATATTCCTCTATATAATGGGTTAACAGTTACACTTATTGAACACCTACAATCTCTCTTTTTATTATTTATGTGTGGTTATACGTTTTATTATGCAAAACGCGTACAACATCATGCTACCTTATATAAATTCTGGATTTGGACAATCTTTTGGTGGATTATGCTTTTTGGACGAGGAATCAGTTGGGGGCGTGATTTTTATCCTGACGTTCCACGTTTTTATTATAAAATCATTGCAGCTATTGTAATGGGTATACCATTACTGACGACTTTCTTACCAACAATCCGCAAAGAAATAGCACGGCGTTATAAATTTGAAAGTATTCCTTTTTGGCATATCTTTTTTGCATTTCTTTTTTTGGGAATTGCAGATATCGCAGAGCACCATCGTATGGGACACGAATTTTTAGTATTAACTCGAGAACGTAAAGATTTGATTGAAGAATTAATGGAAATTCCTTGCCTGCTCTGTATAGCATTAACAACTTTCTATATGCAAACAAATGAACAAAAAAGGTTGAGTAAATCATGTTAAGTTATCGTCATAGCTATCATGCTGGTAATCATGCAGATGTGTTAAAACATATTGTTTTAACCTTGTGTCTTGAATCGTTAAAAGAAAAAGAAAAATCGATTTTATATTTAGATACGCACTCTGGTGCTGGCCGTTATTTATTACAAAGCGAGCATGCTGAAAAAACGGGTGAATATTTATCAGGAATAAATTTAGTTTGGCAACAAATAGCTATACCAGAAGCTCTTACTCCGTATATTTCAGTGTTAAAACGATATAATCCTTTTGATACTTTGAAATATTATCCAGGTTCTCCTTTAATTGCTAAACAACTATTAAGAGAACAAGATAAATTGAATTTAACTGAATTACACCCAAGTGACTATCCTTTATTAAAGCAAGAATTTGCAAAGGATAAGCGCGCTAACGTGTTACGTGAAGATGGTTTTTTGCAATTAAAATCTAAATTACCACCACAATCACGTCGCGGCATTATTTTGATCGATCCATCTTACGAAATAAAAGAAGACTATCAAAAAATTCCAGCAGCAATTTATGAAGCTTATAAACGTTTTGCAACTGGAGTTTACTTGATTTGGTATCCAGTTGTGTCAAGAACACAAAGCCAAAAAATGATAGATGGAATTGTAAATTTAGGAATTAAACGAATATCACAATTTGAACTAGCATTAAAGCCGGATAATAATCATAAAGGAATGACCGCATCGGGCATGATTGTCATCAATCCACCTTGGAAATTGCATGAGCAAATGCAAACAATCTTACCGTGGTTATCCAATATTCTTGATACAGATAAGACGGGCAATATACTGATTAAAAAATTAGTGACAGAATAAATTGTCAGGTTAATAAACAAAATGCGAGGTTTTCTCGCATTTTAAATAATTATAAAGAAAACGTTAAAACTGAAATTATGGAAAAAAATGGCATGCAAATAAATAGATCCATAAAATAATAGTTAATAATAAAGATAAAAATACCGCTGCTGAACCATAATCTTTAGCTCGACCTGATAACTCATGTCTTTCCTTACCTATACGATCAACAACACACTCAATTGCACTATTAATCAGTTCAACAATCATGACTACACCAATCGAGCCAAGTAATAAAATACGTTCATAAATAGAAAAATCGATTAGCATCACAATAATATAAGCTACTATTAATAAAATTAATTCTTGACGAAATGCAGCCTCATACCTAATAGCCGATTTAAAGCCTTTTAAAGAATATTTGGTTGCATTAAAAATACGTTGTAAACCTGTAGATTTTTCCATCATAATATTCCAAATTAAAAATTATCTAACATATCCGTAATTCATTAGCCTTTGAAATCTTCTCTCCAATAAAACCGACTCATCCATATTTTCAAGCTCGTCAAGATCATTTAGTAGCTGCTTTTTCAATGAGGTAGCTACTGTACTATAATCACGATGCGCACCGCCAAGAGGTTCAGGCACAATAGAATCAATAAGATTTAATTTAAGTAATTTATCAGCTGTCATATTCATAGCTTCAGCAGCAACTGATGCCTTATCTGCGCTTTTCCATAATATAGAAGCACAGCCTTCAGGAGAAATCACAGAATAGGTACTGTACTGTAGCATATTCACTTTATCTGCAACACCAATAGCCAGTGCGCCGCCAGATCCACCTTCACCAATTACAGTACAAATTGTTGGCACTTTTAAACGTGACATTTCACGTAGGTTACGCGCTATGGCTTCAGCTTGACCTCGTTCTTCTGCACCAATCCCAGGATAAGCACCGGGTGTATCGATAAAAGTAATAATAGGTAATTTAAAGCGTTCAGCTAATTGCATCAGCCTTAATGCTTTACGATATCCTTCCGGAGCAGGCATACCAAAATTACGATATATTTTTTGTTTGGTCTCACGACCTTTTTGATGGCCAATAACCATAACAGCACGATCATCAATACGTGCAATTCCACCTACAATAGCTTTATCATCAGCATAAGCACGATCACCAGCTAATTCATCAAAATCAGTGAAAATCTCTTTAATATAATCTAATGTATACGGTCGGTTTGGATGCCGAGCTAGTTGTGCAACATCCCAAGGGGACAAGTTTGCAAATATTTTTTTAGTTAATTCACGACTTTTTTGATTTAACTGTTTAATTTCTTTATCTAAATTGATATCTAATTCCACTTGTTGTGAATCAATATTCTTTAAGGAATTAATTTTTGCTTCTAATTCCGCTATCGGCTTTTCAAATTCCAAAAAATTGCTCATAACGATTATGATTGCCTCTTGTGTTATTTGTATTTCCTAAAAAATACACTACTAAATACAGTATACTGACTATTTCTTAAGATAAAATTAAGCCAATTCTACTATGTAATACGCATTAAAGTCACCAATATTTATTTCAGTAAGCTTTAAGATATATTAAAATCATTTTACCTAATTCTATTGATATAAATTTTATTCTGAGTAGTTGATGAAAAATGCATCACTGATATATATGGGCTATTCGAACTCAAATTCAATACGCTCATTTCCAAGTAATGTTTTCAACTCTACGATTAAAGCATCTTCAGGAACTATACGCCAAGTTGTTCCAAATTGGATCCGAACGACCGAATCATCTCGATGATAATAAAGATTAACCGGTACACTTCCATGTCGATAAGGTTCTAAAATCTGTTGTAAACGCTGTAATATCGAACGATTAGCTTCAGCTTCAGTTAATGTAATAGCCAAGCCCTTAACATATTTAGCTCGAGCATCTTTCAAATCAACAATATCGCGAACAGACATCTTTAGTCCACCATTAAAATCATCGGGGCTAACTTGTCCTGACACTATCAGAATTTTATCTTTAACTAAAAGATGCCCAAACTTTTCTAAAGAATCGGCAAATAACATACCATCGATTCGACCAGAACGATCATCTAAAGTAAATAGACCAATTTTATTGCCTTTTTTGGTAATTCTAACTCTTGCATCAGCAACTATTCCTGCGAAGGTTGCTGTCTTTCCCCAACCAGTTGGCGCAGCTTCACTAATGCGTACGCCACCGGCATAACGATTGAGTTCTTTTAAATATTGCGTAACCGGATGGCCGGTTAGATAAAGTCCTAAAGCATCTCTTTCGCCATCAAGTAATACTTGAGCGGGTAATTCTGGTACTGCTGCATAAGCATGTTCAACTTGTTCAGGCTCTTCAGCTAATACGCCAAACATATCTTCTTGGCCAATATTTTGCGCTTTGGTATATTGCTCAGCTGCCTGCATTGCATCACTAATACTATGTAAAATTGCTGCCCGATGCGGTCCTAATTTATCAAAAGCACCGGCCATAGTTAGCTTTTCTAATACACGTCGATTGATTTTTTTCATATCTGTGCGCGCGCACAGTTCAAAAATATTTTTAAAATAGCCCCCACTATTACGAGCTTCAACAATTGCTTCAATTGGCCCTTCACCAACGCCTTTTATTGCACCAATGCCATAAACAATTTCGCCTTTGTCATTCACATGAAAATGGTACAAACCGCTGTTAATATCTGGAGGATTAACTTTTAGTCCCATTCGTAAGCATTCATCAACCAAGCCCACAATTTTATCGGTATTATCCATATCTGCTGTCATAACAGCTGCCATGAATTCAGCTGGATAATGGGTTTTCAGCCATAAAGTTTGGTAAGACACCAGTGCATAGGCGGCAGAGTGTGATTTATTAAAACCATAACCTGCAAACTTTTCAACCAAATCAAAAATATGCATTGAAAGTTCACCATCCACACCTTGTTTCTCAGCGCCTTCTTTAAAAACAGAACGTTGTTTAGCCATCTCTTCTGGTTTCTTTTTACCCATAGCACGACGCAGTAGATCAGCACCGCCTAAGGTATAACCGGACAAAGTTTGTGCTATTTGCATGACCTGTTCTTGATATAAAATAATCCCATAAGTTGGCTCTAAAATAGGTTTTAATGACTCATGTTGATATTTTATATCGGGATAAGAAACATCTTCTCGCCCATGTTTACGATCGATAAAATTGTCTACCATTCCTGACTGTAAAGGTCCCGGGCGAAATAATGCTACTAAAGCAATCATATCCTCAAAACAGTCTGGTTTTAAGCGCCGAATTAAATCTTTCATGCCACGCGATTCTAGCTGAAATACTGCGGTTGTTTCAGCTTTCAACAATAAATCGAAAGAGTCTTTATCATCCAGAGGAATGCGCGTAATATCAACAAGTTCTTTCCCTTCTCTAATCTGACGTTCATTAATCATTTTGATCGCCCAATCAATAATGGTTAATGTGCGCAATCCTAAGAAATCAAACTTAACTAAGCCAGCATATTCAACATCATTTTTATCAAATTGAGTAACAGGATGATGCCCTTCGGGATCACAATAAATAGGTGAAAAATCGGTAATTTTTGTTGGTGAAATCACAACACCACCCGCATGTTTACCTGCATTGCGAGTTACGCCTTCTAATTGACGAGCAATATCAATTAGCGACTTAATTTCCTCGTTATTATCATATAATTCTTGTAATTGTGGCTCAATTTCGAATGCTTTAGCCAGTGTCATACCTGGATCTAAAGGAATCAATTTAGAAATACGATCGACAAACCCATAAGGATGGCCAAGCACTCGCCCAACATCTCGAATTACAGCTTTAGCTGCCATTGTACCAAAAGTAATAATCTGTGAAACCGCATCACGACCATACATATCAGCAACGTGATCAATAACCAAATCACGTTTTTCCATGCAAAAATCGACATCAAAGTCAGGCATTGATACACGTTCGGGATTTAAAAAACGTTCAAAAAGTAAGTCAAAGGCTAGCGGATCTAAATCTGTTATTTTTAATGCATAAGCCACTAATGAACCCGCTCCCGAACCTCGACCTGGGCCAACTGGAATATCATTATCTTTTGACCATTGAATAAACTCCATCACGATCAAAAAATAACCGGGAAAACCCATTTGATTAATAACATTAAGTTCAGTTTCTAAACGCTCATCATATTCTGCTCGTTTTTGTGCTCTAATATCTGGATCAGGAAAAAGAAACTTTAGTCGTTCTTCAAGGCCTTCACGTGATTTATAGACTAGAAAATCTTCAGTAGACATATCCCCTGTTGGAAATTTAGGTAAAAAATATTCACCCAAACGTATAGTCACATTGCAACGCTTAGCTATTTCTACACTATTTTCTAAAGCCTCAGGAATATCTGAAAACAACTCACACATTTCCAGCTCATTACGCAGGTACTGTTCTGGTGAATAGTTCTTAGGACGATTAGGATCTTCAAGAGTGTTGCCATCATGTATCGCTACGCGAATTTCATGGGCCTCAAAATCAGAAGGTTGTAAAAAACGAACATCATTGGTCGCAACAACCGGCAACATATATTGTTCAGCAAGTTTTACTGCGCTATGAATAAACAACTCTTCGTTGTTACGTTTAGTACGAACTAACTCAAAATAAAAGTGATCATGAAAATTTTCTTTATAAAAATTGATAGCGTTACCGATTATAGACTCATTATTACGAATAATACCTATACCAATATCACTTTCCCGCCCAGCCAAAATTATAAGTCCGGTACGATATTGAGCTAACCACTGCTGATCAACAACTGGCATATCACCGATATATCCCCTTTCATAAGCTTTAGATATAAGTAATGTCAGATTTTTGTAACCTTCATTATTAGCAGCGAGTAGCGTTAATCGATAAATATCATCCGGTAATTGTGAGCTTCTGATTGCTAAATCAGCACCAATAATCGGCTTAATTCCTTTTGCCATCGCAGATCCATAAAACTTAACCAAACCACAAAGATTGGTAAAGTCGGTAATAGCAAAAGCAGGCATATGCAACTGGCTAACCTCATTAACCAGTGTCCCCACTTTAGCGATACCATCAACCATTGAAAAGTCACTATGTAGATGAAGATGAATAAACTTAGGCTCTGTCATATTTATCAGAAATAATTATGCTAAAAAATTGTTAGCGATTATATCACAAGCAATAGCAATATTCTTATTCTGTTTATCAACATGTTTTGTTTGAATTGAAAAAAGAAGGAATCTTTTGAATAACGTTGATCGATGAAAATGATTAAACTTATACCACCGATAATCTAATTTATCGGTGGGTAGAGATCAATTAAATTTTCTTAAATAACACTGAACCATTAGTTCCGCCAAAACCAAATGAATTACAAAGTGCATATTCTAAGTTTTTAACTTGACGAGCGGTATGCGGTACATAATCTAGATCACATCCATCATCAGGATTATCTAAATTAATTGTTGGAGGCACAGCCTGATCGCGTAATGCCAATACCGTAAAAATAGACTCAACAGCACCCGCAGCGCCTAGTAAATGACCAATCATTGATTTAGTTGAACTTACCATTACTTTGTTGGCATTTTCTTTAAAAATGCTTTTAACTGCTTGTGTTTCTGCTTTATCACCAGCTGGCGTTGATGTACCATGAGCATTAATATAGCCCACTTGCTCAGGTGTTATTCCTGCATCTCGAATAGCACATTTCATGGCTAATGCTGCCCCACTACCATCTTCTGGTGGTGAAGTCATATGATAAGCATCAGCACTCATACCAAAGCCGACAACTTCTGCATAAATTTTTGCACCGCGTTTTTTAGCATGCTCATACTCTTCTAAAAACATAATGCCAGCACCATCACCCAGTACAAAACCATCACGATCTTTATCCCATGGTCGACTTGCCGCTTTAGGATTATCATTATTAGTTGATAATGCACGCGCTGCACCAAAACCGCCAATACCAAGCGGTGTACTCGCTTTTTCACCGCCACCAGCAAGCATACCATCAGCATCACCATAGGCTATCATACGTGCTGCATGACCAATATTGTGTACGCCTGAAGAACAAGCTGTTGCAATTGTAATACTTGGTCCTTTTAATCCATAAATAATCGATAAATGACCAGCTATCATATTCACTATGGTAGAAGGAACAAAAAATGGACTAATTTTACGCGGGCCACCATTAATTAAAGCACTATGATTTTCTTCAATTAATCCAAGTCCACCAATACCTGAACCAATAGCACAACCAATACGTTCTGCATTTTCTTCCGAAATTTCAATACCCGCATCTTGCATTGCTTGTATACCAGCAGCAATGCCATATTGGATAAAATAGTCCATTTTACGAGCATCTTTACGTGAAATATTATAATCTTCGCCATTAAAATTTTTGACCATAGCGGCGAAGCGCGTTGCGAAAGGGGCAGTATCAAAGTGTTCTATTAGTTCAACACCACTTTGTCCAGCTAAAAGTGCTTGCCAAGTGGATTCAACTGTATTACCTACCGGAGATATCATGCCCATTCCGGTGACAACAACTCTGCGTTTAGACACATTGTCCTCCAGAAAAGGATTGAAATGAAATTTGAATCATTGAAAATTTTATGTTGAGTTTTCAATACATGAATATTAATTTTTATATAAAAATTAAAGATATAAATACAAACTAGGCGATCATTTGACCGCCTATTATGAAAACTCTGCTAACCTTATTGATTCGCAGTAATATAATCAATTGCTGATTGTACAGTTGTAATCTTTTCAGCTTCTTCATCAGGAATTTCAGTATCGAATTCTTCTTCTAAAGCCATAACTAATTCAACTGTATCAAGAGAATCAGCGCCAAGATCTTCAACAAAAGAAGATTCATTCTTAACTTCTTCCTCTTTCACACCAAGTTGCTCAACAATAATTTTCTTAACTCGCTCTTCAATAGTGCTCATACTCTTTTTTTTCCTATAAATATCGCCAAAAGCGGCGGTGAATGTAAGTTTATAAAATGTTGAAAAAGATGCAAATCATTTTTCAACCCAATTGCTTATTTTTTGCTCAAAAAGTCAAAATATTGGCTTATTCTACACTATTCTGATCAATTACACCATATACATGCCACCATTGACATGTAAAGTTTCACCAGTAATATAAGATGCTTCATCGGAAGCCAAGAATGCAACAGCATTGGCTATTTCTGATGGCTCTCCTAATCGTCCAGCTGGCACTTGTGCTAACGTCACGGCTTTTTGCTCATCGGTTAATGCTTCAGTCATATCTGTTGCAATAAATCCAGGCGCTACCACATTAACCGTAATACCTCGAGATGCAACTTCACGAGCTAATGATTTACTAAAACCAATTAATCCTGCTTTAGCTGCCGCATAGTTAGCTTGCCCTGCATTACCCATTGTACCAACAACAGAACCGATTGTAATAATTCGTCCATAACGTTTTTTCATCATAGATCGCATTAAAGCCTTAGATAGGCGGAACACCGAAGTTAAATTGGTATCTAAAATAGATTGCCACTCTTCTTCTTTCATTCGCATTAATAAATTATCACGAGTGATACCAGCATTATTCACTAAAATATCAATATCACCAAATTCAGTTTTAATAGCATTAATGACAGATTCAATCGATGCTTCATCAGTCACATTTAAAGCAAAACCTTTGCCATGTGTACCTAAATATTGACTGATTGCTTCAGCACCTTTCTCTGTTGTTGCAGTGCCAATAACAGTTGCACCACTAGCAACTAACTTTTCAGCAATCGCTTTACCTATCCCGCGACTTGCACCAGTAACTAAAGCAATTTTTCCTGATAGGTTCATAACTACCCCTTTTATCTTCTATTTAGTATTTTCTATTGCAACATCTAATGACGCTTTATCATTGACAGCACATGCTGATAACGAATCAACAATACGTTTAGCCAATCCAGTTAGTACTTTACCTGGCCCTATTTCAACTAACAGTGTTACACCTTGTTTCGCCATTTGCTCAACAGTTTCTGTCCAGCGAACAGGGCTATAAAGCTGCGCAATTAATGCGGCTTTAATTTTTTCTGCTGAGGATTCAATCTTAACATCAACGTTATTAATAACCGCAAATTTTGGCGTGTTGAAAGTAATTTCATTCAAGGCAATAGCTAATTTTTCAGCCGCGGGTTTCATTAACTCACAATGGGAAGGAACACTAACAGCTAATGGTAAAGCACGTTTAGCACCTGCTTCTTTGCAAAGTACGCCAGCGCGCTCTACAGCTTCTTTATTACCGGCAATAACAACTTGTCCTGGTGAATTAAAATTGACAGGCGCAACAACTTGGCCTTGCGATGCTTGTTCACACGCTTTACTTATTGACTCATTATCTAAACCGATAATGGCATACATCGCACCAGTTCCTGTTGGTACAGCCTCTTGCATAAGTTTGCCACGTAATTCAACTAATTTAATTGCATCTTTAAAATCAATCACGCCAGCACATACCAATGCCGAATATTCACCTAAACTATGTCCTGCCATAAATTCAGGTTGTGCACCATTAACACTTTGCCAAACTCTAAACGTAGCAACTGAAGCAGCTAATAAAGCTGGTTGTGTTTGCCATGTTTTGTTCAGTTCCTCAACTGGACCTTGTTGTACCAATGCCCATAAATCGTAACCTAATACTTGTGACGCTTCGTCAAAAGTAGATTTTACAATTGGATAATTGTCAGCAAGATCTTTTAACATACCGACGGCTTGTGAACCTTGTCCTGGAAAAACCATTGCAAATTTGGTCATTTTTAATTCCTTGAATACTCAAAATAATTTTTGTTTAAAATCTAACGAGCGCAGAGCCCCAAACAAAACCGCCACCAAAAGCTTCTAATAAAATTAGTTGGCCTCGCTTAATACGGCCATCTCGCACACCTGTATCTAATGCACAAGGGACCGATGCGGCTGAAGTGTTGCCTTGTTTATCTAAAGTAACAATAACTTTACTTAAATCCATATCTAAACGTTTTGCTGTGGCTGAAATAATTCTTAAATTTGCTTGATGTGGTACTAACCAATCTAAATCGGATTTATTAAAGGAATTTTCTGTTAGTAATTCATCGACTAAATTTGAAAGCTCTTTGACAGCAATTTTAAATACATCATTGCCTTGCATAGTCATATAAACGGGATCATTCATATCACGGCGATCAACATAAGGATATTTTAATAACTCGCCGTAACGACCATCAGCATGAAGATGTGAAGCAATAATCCCAGGTTCTTGAGAAGCACCAACCACAACAGCACCGGCACCATCGCCAAAAATGATAATTGTTCCACGATCTGTTGGATCGACACCACGAGTTAGCATGTCCGAACCAACCACTAATGCATATTTAATTGCACCACTTTTTATATATTTATCGGCAATATCAAGTGCATAGACGAACCCTGAACATGCAGCAGAAACATCAAAAGCAATGACATCTCCGATAGCTAACTTTGCTTGCAGTTCGGTGGCTGAGCTAGGAAAAGCATTCACTGAAGTTGCGGTGGCAACTATAATCATACCTATCTCATTTTTATCAATCTTTGCCATTTCAATAGCATTTAAAGACGCTTCATAAGCCATAGAAGTTACTGTTTCGTCTGGTGCTGCAATGCGTCGTTCTTTTATTCCTGTTCGTGTTGTGATCCATTCATCACTGGTATCGACCATTTTTTCAAGATCGGCATTGGTTCTTATCTGTTTTGGAAGATAACTCCCTGTTCCTAATATCTTTGTATACATCTAATTATTCGCTCTTAGGTAGTACGGAAGAAAGGCTGCTTGCAATCTTCTCAGGTATATTGGTTTGGATAGCCAAAATAGCTTGTTCTATTGCTGCAAAGAATGATTTTTGATTAGCGCTACCATGACTTTTAATCACAATGCTTTGAAGCCCAAGCAAACATGCGCCATTATATCGTCCGGGATCTAAATAACCAAAATTTTTAGACACCTTTCTTTGTAACCACTTACTTAATAGTTTCATTAATAATGAATTATGGCCAATAGATAGCTTAAATGAAGACATGAAAATTTTAAGTAAACCTTCTACTGTTTTTAATGTCACATTACCCACAAAGCCATCACAGACTAGTACATCGGTTTTACCAGTTAAAAGCTCGTTACCTTCTAAATAGCCGATATAATTAATATTATCATTCGATTTTAAAATCGCTGCTGCAGCACGTATTTTATCCAAACCTTTTGTATCTTCTTCACCAATATTAAGTAAAGCAACTCTGGGATGATCAATTTTAAGCACTGTTTTGGCTAAGATCTGCCCCATTATGGCAAATTGCACTAACATATCACTATCACACTGAGCATTAGCACCTAAATCCAATACTACTGTATTTTGATTATTTAATGCAGGAATGATGGCAACTAATGCAGGACGGTCAATACCAACTAGTGCATGTAATAATAGCTTAGACAGTCCCATTAATGCACCAGTATTACCAGCGCTAACGCAAGCTTGAGCTTGGTTATTTTTAACCAATTCTAGCGCTATTCTCATTGATGAGCCATGGCTATGCCGGATGGCATAAGCGGGTTTCATATCATTAGCAATAACAGATGTTGATTCGATCAACATTAGTCGATGGTCTTGTTGATATTGCTTGACAAACTTTGCATTTTCTTTAGATAAAAAAAGACTAATTTCTGCCGGATCACCCACCAGAAAAATAGAGAGATTTGGATAACAATTTAGTGCTTGTATTGCAGCAGGAACAATCACACGAGGACCAAAGTCCCCGCTCATAGCATCTAACGCAATGGTTAGATTATCCAAAATGTCACCTGAAGATTTCTAATGACTAAATAATTATTTAGAAATCACTTTACGACCACGATAATAACCATCAGCGGTTACGTGATGACGTAAATGTGTTTTGCCTGATTCATCAACTGAGATATTAGCAGCAGTTAATGCATCATGAGAACGACGCATACCACGTTTTGCACGAGTTTTACGATTCTGTTGAACAGCCATGGATTTACCCCTTATTCTTTAAACTAACTAAAATTGCAAATGGATTCGGCTTTTCATTCTCAACAGGAATTTCACCAAATACCATATCTGCCTCTGACACTTCGCAGTGTTTACTATCATGTACCGGCGCAATTGGTAACGAGAGAATAATTTCGTCCTCAAGTAACGCTAATATATCGACCTCGCCAAACTCGTTCATAAAAACGGGTTCATAATGTTCCGGTAACGCCTCTGCCTGAGCATCGCTCTTAACAGGACTAAATTTATTCATCACATGAACTTCAGTGATAAAAGGTTTGAAACAACGTTGACAAATAAGCTCCAACGTTATTTTTGCATCAATTGCGATAACACAAAGTTTCTGCTCATCATAATAAAAAGACAAACTACACTCAATATCGCTTTTCAGACTTTCAACCCTTGTTGCACTTTGCGCTGGATAGTATCCAACATAATCAAGTCGTTTTTGTGCCGCTTTGACAGGGTCAATTGTTAATGGCAATTTATTTTGCATAAGATAAGCTTGCTACCTTGAAAATTATTTTATGTAGTTAAAAACTACACAATGCCGTAAGGCGCGCATCTTACCTTTAAATGACCATTTCGTCAATGGGCGCAACTAATATTATTTGTATTAGTTATTGATTATTCCCTTAATATTTTATCAAATATATTTATTTTAATTTCGTAAAAAGTTTAATATAAAAAAATGCAATTTCGACTATTAACAATACCAATGACAGTTTAAGACAATCGTCCAAAGCTATCTTTGACGATAGCTTGGAAATCTTCAAAGGTTTTACTATTTAATAAACGTTTGGTTGAACGTTCCTTCACTAAATTGACAAACAAATTATAAATTCGCATCGCATCTTCATATTCATCCTTACTAATTGCTAATAAAAAAATGACGTGTGCGACTTCATTTTTATCCCATAAAATTCCTTGTGGCGCTAATATGGTTGTCACAACCGTCTTTTTGGCCAACAGACCTACTGAGTGAGGAATAGCAATATTTTCACCTAATAATGTTGAAACAATCGCTTCACGTTCAATGACAGAATGATAAAAAGATGCATCGACATATCCTTGCTTTTCTAAACGATGACAAACCACTTTAAAAAGTTCTGATTGTGTTATTGGTTTATCCATGATAAGAAAAAATTTTTTGTCGAAAAAACGCTCGATCATATAGGGCATTGTTCTGTCTATCATAGCCAATCGCCCTAATTGCTCGAGTTGATAGGCAGTTGGAAATGGCGCTATTTTAACAATTTGCTTATCTTTTTCAGTTAAGCGTACGGTTGAGACAATAAAATCTTCCTCAATATTTGTTAACTGCTCATATTCTCGATAGGAAAGTATACGACTAATTTGAATATGTGGAAAATCACGCTTAATTTTTGATTCAATCATACGTAAGGTTGCATTACCAAGATCACTCACTAATAGTATTTGAGCATATCTTTCATGACCAGCACTATAATTACGTTCTAATGCGACACCAATGTGCACAGCCAAGTAACTGATCTCATCTTCGGTCATTTTTGATTCGGTATATTTTTCCGTATTTGCTAGTGCTGATAAGGTAATATCATAAGCAAACGGATAATATTGTTTTATTTCTTGCAATAAAGGATTTGTTGTACGAATTTGATATTTCACACGCGATAGCATCGATGAAACGTGGATTGACATATCTTCGAATAATTTTTCATCCTTCAATAAATTATAGTGATAAGTATGATTAATATAAGATAAAATATGTTTTACAAGCGCTAAACTTTTTGCTTGATTTGGCGAATCAATAATGGTGCGAGACATGATTTGAACGCATAAATAATTCAACTCAGCTTGAGAAAGTACACTACCTAAAAAATAAGAAAACTCTTCCGATATCTCTTGAGATGCGCCAATAACAGTACTATTAATCTGATCTATTTGATAATCAATTAACTCATAACCTTGCGTAATTCGGCTAATTGAAACAGCACAACTATAGAGTAAATAACTTTTTCCTTCAGCGTTTAATTTTAATTCAAAACGCTCAATTTGATCTTGCAATACCTTTGCTAAATAATCCAACTCAATATCATTTAATATATGTTTTTGAAGTCTACCAATTGTTAAAGTATCTTCCGCCATATATCGTTGCCATAAAATATCGGTTAAACATGCTCGAATGGAAGACTCTTCACCAATTAAACGCATACCATAATAGGGACGGTTTTCTAATTGCAAATTATACTTATCTAAATATTGTTTAACTTCAATCACATCATTTTGCAACGTACTACGACTTAAAAACCATTTATCAGCAATATCATCTAATTTGACAGAATTAGATTGTGTGAGAAAAGCGATTATTAAAGCAACTATCCTTTCTTTGCTTGTTCTTGGAATATTTTCTATTGAATGCGAATTAGCTAAAGCTGCATAACGTTTAGCATCAGATATTAGCAGTTGATAACCAATATTTTTAGTATAATCAATTTGCGCGCCATAATGACATAAAATATCATTAAGTGCTGAAATGTCAGTACGAATAGTACGAGTAGATACCGAAAAACGGTTAGCGAGTTCCTGTTGAGGCAGCGTTTCGTTTTTTATGGTATCAAATAAATACGCTAATCGCTGATAAGAAAACAGCACTTTAGATGACATTATTCATCCTACCAATTTTTGTGTAATTGCCAAAAGTTTTTCAACATCAGCAGTGCGCGTTTCTCCTGTCGCTTGATTAATAATAGAACTATAAATATGTGGAATAATCCTTTTCACACCAGCATCTAAAGCTATCTTCAAAATGACTTCATAGTTGTCTAAATCGATTCCCCCTGTGGGTTCGAGATAAAAATCTTGTTCAGCACAACACTTTGCCACATATTCAAATTCGGCTCGATGTTTTAACCCACCCATTGGAAAAAATTTGATTGAACTTCCGCCCATATCTTTGAGTAATGCAATTGCTGTTTCAATCGGTACCTCGCTCTTGGTAGTTTTACTACTTAACGGACCAGTAGCAATATTGACCAATCCAATTCTACCCGTTGGTGATACTAAGCCATTAATCACAGTCTCTTTTTGACCTAACAATGCACGGCTAGCTCCCACACCAGTAAAGACTTGATTGACATGTTGTGGTTGAAGTACTGCTGATATTTCAGATACCATATCTGACTGATTCGGATCGCCAGCGCCCAACCCTATTGAAATAGCATTATCAATTGCTTGCGCATATTTTTTCATATCGGTTATTGCTGATTGATTATCACAATAGTTTTTCGATAAAATACCGACTACAACATGAGTTTGTGCTGCTTCATAAACGGCTTTAGCATTATCAATTGAGTTAGCCAGAACATTTAAACAGACACGATCATTATAATAATTAGGTGTCAACTGCATTATTTTACTCCTAGTATAATACGTTTAATTTTATTATAAATAATGTCAAGTTGAGCAGAAGTTACACTACGTACATCAACATCAACTTTACCTTCGTTAGCTTTATATTCGCGAAAATAAACAGCAATTTCACCTTGCTTCATTAATTCAACTATTTCGATAGCACTTTTACCTATTACAGTGCTATCAAATGCGATTTCTGTACGAGCAATATCTCGCCCTGCACTATCCCAAACCACGTTGGCTAATACGCCAGGTAAAGAATTAAGATTATCAATAAATGGGGTCATTTTACTCACCATTTGCTGACCAGTTTCTTGCTTAGGATCGTTTACATAAAGTTCAATGGCTTTAGTTAAACCTAAAATACCTTCTTTTCCCACCTTCATTGGGCGTCCAATGCCTTGAGATTGAAGTTTTAACCATTCAATTGCTTGATGACGACCAATCACTAAACCACTTGTCGGTCCTTCAATTGCTTTTGCACCACTATAAATAACTAAATCAGCTCCTTGCTGATAATAGATATATAAATCCTCTTCTGCGGCAGCATCAACAATCAGTGGTATATTATGTTTTTTGGCAATGGTAGCTGCTTGTGCAACTGTTAACATACTTTTTTGCACGCAATGGTGTGACTTAACATATAAAATGGCTGCTGTATCAGCATTAATTAATGATTCGATATGTTCGGGTTTACATTCGTTAGCGTAACCTGCCTCAACGACAATCCCGCCACCTAAAGACACCATTGTCCCAATTGGTGCACCAAAATTGACGTTATGTCCTTTAGGAACAATAATTTCACGAGGTACATATTTATCAGACGAATGTAGATTAAATAATAGATCGCGATCATCCTTAATAATTAACCCTGCAACAGCTTGTGCTATACCTGCTGACGCACATGAAACCACGACTGCACTTTCGACATTGAGTAATTTGGCAATATATTGCCCAGTTTTATCAACTAAATCTTTGATTTCAAAATATTCGCTTAAACCATGCGATACCGCATCCACCACTTCAGGTCTTGGTGTTGAAACGCCTAAAATAGTCATACGCCCTGACGCATTAATGACCTTTTTTAAATGATATTGACTATAAACGTCTTTTTCAGTTTGAGATTGTGAGCGCATTTTTACTACCTTCTTCTGTTATTTCTATGTATAACGAATGTTTTGTCGAATCAGCAACAATCGATGCTAAAGGCACGAATTGTTCATGACATCGTCTGACTTCACCTTCTGAATCAGCTAACTCAATAGCTTGTTGTTTAATATCAAAAACAGTCAAATCAGCATCATAACCAACTGTTAACTTGCCCTTATTTTTAAGACGCAAAACTTGTGCCGCATTTTGAGTAACACTATCAATAATTTTTTTTCGGCTATAACCAAGACAAATAAACTTGGTCATCACATTTGCTAAACTAAATACGGGACCTTGTAAACGATTTTTAGAATAAATGTCGGAACTAATTGTATTAGGATAAATATCTAAGCACTTAGCACGCTCAGCAACAGCAAAGCTAAAGCTTTCTCCACCATGGCCAATATCTAAAATTACGCCACGTTCAATAGCGCGTTTGATTGAATCGCGCAAATTGTTTTGTTTATCAAATATTTGATTTGGCTTACCATTAAAACAGTGAGTAATAATATCGCCTTTAGTTAATAAATCGGCAATTTCATCTAGTTCTGGCGGATTATTCCCTACATGAATCATCAGTGGTAAACCGGTCTTTTTCTGCATCTCTTTCGCTTTGATTAATGGTAAAATACCATTTTCACCCACCACACTACGGCTCATCCTAACTTTTATTCCAATAATAAAATGAGGATATTTAGCTAAAGTTTTGTCAAATAACGCGACATCAACATCTTGCATATCGGCAAGTTCATTTTGTCTAATTAAGCCAATTTTTGAAATATTCAAAAATGAATAAACATGAGTCTGCACTTGCTGAGCTAATTGATAGAATTCATCAACATCAAGTGCACCAACACTACCTGCATCCACAACAGAAGTTACGCCCGCTTTAACCCCAATTAAATCAGGCTCATCATGATAGATGGGTGAACGCGCAAAGCAATGAGTATGAGAGTCGATCCATCCGGCACTGACATAATATTTCTGTTTTAGGTCTAAAATGCGAATAGTTGGATCTGAAATGGCACTGTCTATTTTGACAATTTTTCCTTGATAAATAGCAATGTCGGTTATCGAGTCATCAATTAATATGGCGTTTCTTATAATTAAATCATACATAAGTTGTTCCAAATCCGCTGTAATTTAACCAACTACAGCGGAGAGTTAACATTAGACAATTGGAAATATTCCACCAAAAATCATCGCACCTAAAATTGCACCACCTGTAATTGGCTTTTTCCATACATAAAAAAGTAATGCACCAAGTAAAGAGCCAATACCAATAGGAATTGAAGCTACCATAGCTGATAAAATAATCATTGGTCCTAAGAATCGTCCAGAAGCATTACCGGCACCCATCATCACATCAGCACCAAAAGTCGATCCACTGCCACTATTAACAGTAAACTTTCGGATAAGAATAATAATGGCGCCAATCATTGCACCTAACACTAATCCTGTCGCTAATGCAGCTAAAAAGTTTTCAACAGGAAAGGTATAACCACCCGCTAACAATAATGCTGGTACACCTAATCCAATACCTGTTTGTAAAGCGCCACCAATATCCAATATGCCAACTAATGAACCTTCAATAACGCGGGCAAACAAAAAACTAGCGCCAAATGCTGCAACTGCACCATAATCACCGGTTGTCATTCCTGATTTGAGCATTGCAACAAACGCAATCTCATTAAATGCACCTATACCATATACATAAAAAGTATGCGTTCCAGCAAAAATACCTGCTGATAAAAGTCCACAAATAATCGGGAATGACCAATTGGCATACCAAAAACTTTTATTAATGGTTGTTTGAGTATTCATAATGTGTTATTCCCTATATTATTTAAACCAATAAGACAGACCATCTCGAAATGAATTTATCATCTTCATATCAAAACCGCGAAAATATCCACTCATCACAAATAGAACAATGATCGCAACTAACATAATCTTCATAACACGATTCCAGCCACTGTCATCTACGCCTTTACCAATTAGGATGCCTAAAACTAAGCCCGGTACAGCATTACCCATAATCAATTGAGCAAGTCCGCCAAACAATGTCCCCCAAAAACCACTACGACGACCAGCATCTAACGCTGCCAACCAAAAGATAACAGGCATTACGGTTGCCACAAGCAGATTTGCCGCAGGGACTAATACTTTCGTCGCGGTAATTTTTAGGGAATCAGGAATAACAGAAGTGGTGGTATTTAAAAATAACACCACAATGACGCCGACAAATGCACAAGCTAATGCCATTTTTTTAGGATCATGTAGCGTTTCGGCAAGATTACGATTTTTTATCATCAGTAACGATGCTCCCCAGTTGGGAATAATTCGGTGATCGACATCTTGGGTAAAAGAGCCCGCAGCCACTGATGATGCCCATGCATTAAAAAAGAAACCAAGACCAAATGAGAAATGCGCCGCAGGATCACCTTCACAAGAATTAAGTTCGCCAAGTGTTCGAAAAGCCCCCATACCTTGATAGGTTGGCGCATGAAACATTCGAGCAGCCCCGGCACCAACGCCAAAACCACAAAGTCCACCAATAATAATAGACTTTAATGCAATAATTAGAATTTCCATCATTTCCCTTATACGTTATGTTATTCAGATTTAAATTCAATATCCGCAAGATTAACGAAACTTACATTAACAGAGACATCAAGAGTGATGTCGTAAAGGGTTCTTTTCCTTGGCAGAAAAACAAACAAAAAGCGCTCAGTTGTTATCATTTGTTTTGCTGATACAACTTGAATATCTTGTGGTTCAATACGTAATACAATATCGCCGATATGGTTAAATACCTCTTTTTGAACCTGGCTTAATGCTATTGCAAATGCCCGTTGTTTAGATTCACCTTTACCATTTACCCTGACAGACAACTGTTGTGTTTTTTTCATTTTTATCTTCACACTTATGGACGTGGATTTTTTTTCAAAAATGCTTGTGCAATACGCTTGCCAAGTTCTTGTGTATCCATAAAACCAAAACCAAGAACTTTACAACCATCATTAATTGCGGTCTCACCTTCCTCTATTGATCGCATACCATGGCGTTGTGAATAGCCATATTTATTTTGTGCAGTAATCGCACCTGCGCCGCCGCTACCGCAAAACGATAAGCCCAAATCAGCATGCTTCTCATTCATGACATCACCTAACTTCATATCAGCTGCCATACCAGGAATAACAATTGCCCTACAACCTTCTACAGAGTTAATTCCTTCGGCAATCTTTTGCCCTTTTCCCATCCTATCGCCAATAACAATGACTACTTCAGTCATACTATTTCTCCTATTAATTATTGTTTTTTAATTGTCTAGTAATCTTTTCAATTTGCCTTAGCTACCTCATAATGCACAGCCAATAAATAGGCTTCTTCCATTGGCAAATTATCAAATAATTCTACTGTTCTGCGAGCTAGCGCTAAAGATTCCTGTGAAAGTTCATCAAATAAGCTTGGATCAATTTCTGGTAATTTTTCAAGTGTTTTTGCCCGTTGCACCATAGCTTTAACGTGCGAAAGTAACATAGCCTTTTGCACATCATTTTGCGTAATTTGCTGTTCAATCAACCAGCCATTTATAATTTTAATAATTTGTGATGTAACTAATTCTGGTTCAAGATTATCCTCGATCATGCGAAACTTTATTGATGACATAACACACATAATTCTCTTCTTTTTTAAGCATGGATTAAGCGTAAATGAAACCACAATTAACGTGGATAGAGACTTTTTCCGTCAACAACAGGAAATTAATTATCATTTATCGCAATAAATGGCGTCATCTGCGTTTATAGAGGGAAAAATTAAATTAAGCCAGAATAAACAGATTGTTAAATTTGTGAGTTTGATCATAAAAATGATACATAGAGAGAGAAGTGAAGATTTTTTATTTTTGGGATTTTATACGCAAAAGTTTTGGAATTTTTGTGGTTTTGCTTAAATTCAGGGTAGGATGCTATACTGAAACGTACTTATTTCCTTAAAATTCTTGACAACGTTTTTTGATTTTTGTTCTTTAGGATCTCGGACGTGAGTAATTTTGTGATTTTTTCATTTCGGTGCAAACGTCCGAAATCCTACCATACAAAAAATCTCTTTTAAGAAATTTAAAAAATACTATACCTTTATGTATAGCGCCCTTAAAATCTTTACCAACTACCAGAAGCACCACCGCCGCCACTGCGTCCGCCGCCTCCACCACCGAATCCGCCAGAACCACCAAAACCACCACTATTACCACCAAAACCTCCGCCACCACCGCGTCGGTTAATGCCCCCTCCACTTCCTTTAGCCATTAAAATACCACTTAAAATGGTACTTGCTACAAAAGCTAAAAATAATAGTGGTAATGCAATATATAGTGGAAAGCCATGCCATAATGTAAATCCGCCAACAGAGAGTCCATTGAGTAATCCTGTGCTTAAACTTCGTTTTGCACTGATTTTGCTTGAGTTAGATAAGATAAAGTTAGCAATGACAAAACAGATAAAAAATGAGACTAATCCATAATTAAAAACAGTTGCGCCAAAGTCACTTGCTAGCAATGAATTCAGATTCTGTTGTGAGTCATCATCGGTTGTAGTGTCTGAATTATCGATTTTTTGACTTAATACGGTTAAAGCGTCGTATATGCCTTGATAATAGTTATGTTGTTTAAACTGAGGTGCAAGTTGGTCACGAATAATGTGGCTAGCAATCAAGTCGGTAATGGTGCCTTCAAGACCATAGCCGACTTCGATACGCATACGTTTATCATCTTTAACGATCAGTAACAATATGCCATTATCACGACCTTTTTTACCAATTTTCCAGTCAATAAAAACCCTATCGGCATATTGCTCAATCGTTTCATTATCAAGCTTCGCTATCATCAATATCGCAATTTGTGCACCATCAGTACGTGGTTTTTCAAACGCAATTAAACTTGATTCTAGCTTATCGATTTGTGACGATGTCAGGGTATGCGTGATATCAATAACACGTTGGCTAAATACGGGGATCTCAGTTAACCCATAACTCAGCCAACTGATCATCAATAGCACGCTGAATACAAATAACCTTTTCATTTATATTTACTGTCCAAAATTGACAGCAGGTGCATCAGAGATCTGTTTTTCATTATCAACCGTAAATTGTTGCTTAGGTTGTTGACCTAAAATATCTGCAACCCATTTAGTTGGTAGCGTACGGATATAACTGTTAAAATTTTTAACCGTTTCAATGTAGCGTCCTCTTGCTACTGTAATACGATTTTCTGTACCTTCAAGTTGGCTCATCAAATCTTGGTAAAGTGTATTAGCTTTAAGATCGGGATAATTCTCACTTACAGCAATAAGCCTGCTTAATGCTGAACTTAAATCGGATTGTGCTTGTTGGAATTTCGAAAATAAAGCAGGATCCGTTAACTGATCAGCATTAATTTGAATCAATCCAACTTTAGCTCGTGCATCAGTGACTTGTGTTAATACTTCTTTTTCATGAGTTGCATAACCTTTTACTGTATTAACCAAATTAGGCACTAAATCAGCACGTCTTTTATATTGGTTAATAACTTCTGACCAAGAAGCTGCAACCGCCTCATCTTGAGTTTGAATACTGTTATAATCTTTAAAAAAGATAAATCCACCAATAATAATGAGTACAAGAATAACTAACAAAGATTTTGATTTCATTATAAACCTCTTATAAAGTACTTAACTTTGGTTAAATGTGAATACTAAGTAATTAAGCAACGATGAAAAATAACTTATTCTGACATCCAGTTACTGCTTTAAATAACCATAATGCACAAAAGCAAATGGCGTAAAAACAACAATAGACAACTTAATCGATAAAGATGAGATTATTAGAGATAAAGACAAAAATTTATGTCGCTAACTGATTGTTATCATTCACTATATTTCAGTTGCATACCACATAGTTTAAATTAACTGTTAAATATTATATCGAGTTTTAGCAAACTTGCGAAGTATAATCGAAGGAATTTATGCAAAACACTTCATTGCTTTATTAATGGTTGCTCACAAAGCCATTTATTATAAGTATAACAATCTTTTAATTTTTACCGATAATTATAATCAGATTATTGGCTATAAAATCACTTCAAAGCATTCAAGCTCTGCTGGCGCAAAATAGATATCATGATTATTTGACCGATTATTGGTATTTCGATGAGTATGTTTGAAATGTTCAGAGTTTACCCAAGCGTCAAAATCCGCTTTAGTTTCCCACTCTGCAAAAGATGAAAATAGTGTATAGCTTTCTTCAGTTTTTCCTTGTAAGAAATAAAAACGATTAAATCCTTTCATCTCTTTCAAATGGCTATCACGATTTCGCCATATATCAATAAAAGTATCTTCGCTACCACGTTTAATTTTAAAACGATTCATGACTATATACATAAATATCTCCTTTTAATTTACTTATGTCCGATAAAAAAATAGCACGTTTACACGTGCTATTTTAAAAATTAAATCAACCAATTATTGATTGTTGTTTTCTTCCGCTGCAGAGTTAAGTAATTCAGCTAAGTTTGCTGTTGCTTCTTCAGCAGAAACAGTTGTTTGAATGTCATCAGTTGATGGCATTGCACGTTTACGTAAACGCTCTTTATGGTAAGCATAACCCGTACCAGCCGGAATTAATCGACCAACAATAACGTTTTCTTTCAAGCCACGTAATTCGTCGTTTTTACCCGCAACTGCTGCTTCAGTTAATACGCGAGTCGTTTCTTGGAACGATGCCGCAGAAATAAATGATTCAGTAGTAAGTGATGCTTTAGTAATACCAAGCAGATCATGCAAGTAAACAATTGGTTCTTTACCTTGTGCTTCAAGTTCACGATTAATAATTTTCAAGCGTGATACTTCAAGTTGTTCACCGTCAAGTAGACGAGAACCACCCGGATGAATAACTGTCGCTTTACGTAACATCTGACGAACAATGACTTCAATGTGTTTATCATTGATTTTTACACCTTGTAAGCGATAAACTTCTTGAACTTCGTTAACGATGTAACGTGTCACTGCATTAACACCACGTAAACGTAAAATGTCATGTGCAGATTCTGGACCGTCAGAAATCACATCACCACGTCCAACTTGTTCACCTTCAAATACGTTAAGTTGACGCCATTTTGGAATCATCTCTTCATATGGATCACTACCATCAAGTGGAGTGATAATTAAGCGACGTTTACCTTTGGTCTCTTTACCAAACGAGATAATACCATCGATTTCAGCAAGAATTGCTGGCTCTTTCGGTTTACGTGCTTCAAATAAGTCAGCAACGCGTGGTAAACCACCGGTAATATCTTTGGTACCAACCGATGCCTGTGGAATACGTGCAAGGGTATCACCCACATTGATTTCAGCACCATCTTCTAATTGGACTAATGCTTTACCAGGTAAGAAGTATTGCGCGAGCATTTCAGTGCCAGCAACATAAATATCATTACCTTTTGCATCCACAATCTTAATTGCCGGACGTAAATCTTTACCTACCCCAGTACGTTCAGCCACATCTAAAATTGCAATTGATGATAAACCTGTCAATTCGTCGGTTTGACGAGTAATAGTTTGACCATCAACCATATCTACAAATTTGACAAAGCCTTTCGCTTCAGAGATAACTGGCATGGTATGTGGATCCCAGTTAGCGATTGTTTCACCAGCATCAACTGTTGCGCCATTACCTTTGGTTAAAATCGAACCATAAGGAACTTTGTAAGTTTCTTTCATTCGACCCAATTCATCAATAATGGTTAACTCAGCATTACGAGATGTAATAACCAGTTTCTTATCTGGGTTAGTTACAAATTTAGCATTGGTTAATTTAATGCTACCTTTGTTTTTCACTTGAACACTCGATTCTGCTGCCGCTCGCGATGCCGCACCACCAATATGGAACGTACGCATGGTTAACTGTGTACCTGGCTCACCGATTGATTGTGCTGCAATAACACCGATTGCTTCACCTTTATTCACCAAGTGACCACGGGCAAGGTCACGACCATAACACTTCGCACAAACCCCAAAATCAGTATCACACGAAACCACAGAACGGACTTTCACACTATCAACTGATTCAGCTTCGAGTAAATCACAATAACTTTCATCAAGTAGTGTATTACGAGGAATTAAAATATCTGCACTACCTGGTTTTAATACATCTTCTGCTGTTACACGACCTAATACACGTTCACGAAGTGGCTCTTTAACATCTCCACCTTCGATAACGGGTGTCATTACTACACCTTCTAACGTGCCACAGTCATCTTCAATAACAACGAGATCTTGCGCCACATCAACTAAACGGCGAGTTAAGTAACCTGAGTTCGCTGTTTTTAATGCGGTATCGGCAAGACCTTTACGCGCACCATGGGTCGAGATAAAGTACTGAAGAACGTTCAACCCTTCACGGAAGTTTGCCGTAATTGGGGTTTCGATGATAGAACCATCCGGTTTTGCCATCAAACCACGCATACCTGCTAACTGACGAATCTGAGCGGCAGAACCACGAGCACCTGAGTCGGCCATCATATAGATGCTGTTAAAAGAAGATTGTACTTCTTCTTTGCCTTCACGGTTAGTCACTTTTTCAGTTGATAAGTTATCCATCATCGCTTTTGCAACACGTTCATTGGCTGCTGCCCAAATATCGATAACTTTATTATAACGTTCACCAGCGGTAACTAAACCTGATTGGAACTGTTCTTGAATTTCAGCAACTTCAATTTCAGCTTCATTGATGATTTGCGATTTTTTCGCTGGAATTTCCATATCATCAATACCAACTGATACACCTGAACGAGCAGCATAAGCAAATCCAGTGTACATTATTTGGTCAGCCAAAATGACGGTTTCTTTCATACCTAATTGACGATAACAGATATTCAAGATACGAGAAATCGCTTTTTTACCTAGTGGTTGGTTAATCACAGAGAAGCTCATACCTTTCGGCATAATTAACCATAAGATAGCACGACCAACTGTAGTATCTACCACAGAGGTTGTTTCTTCCCACTCACCAACACTGTTACGTTGGCTTTCTGTTATACGTACTTTAACTTTCGCATGTAACTCAACTAAACCTAAACGATACAGTTTTTCTGCTTCTTTAGGACCAGTTAAAACCATGCCTTCACCTTTCGCATTGATTTTGTCACGCGTCATGTAGTAAAGACCTAATACCACGTCCTGAGAAGGAACAATAATAGGCTCACCGCTCGCAGGTGAAAGGATATTATTGGTTGACATCATCAACGCACGCGCTTCTAATTGCGCTTCTAACGTCAATGGAACGTGCACCGCCATTTGGTCACCATCGAAGTCAGCATTGAATGCCGCACAAACTAATGGGTGTAATTGAATCGCTTTACCTTCAATTAGAATAGGTTCAAATGCCTGAATACCTAATCTATGTAGTGTCGGCGCACGGTTTAGTAATACTGGATGTTCACGAATAACTTCATCTAAGATATCCCAAACAATTGCATCTTCACGCTCAACCATTTTCTTGGCTGCTTTAATGGTAGTTGCATAACCACGACGCTCTAATTTACCGTAAATAAATGGTTTGAATAGTTCAAGTGCCATTTTCTTCGGTAAACCACATTGATGTAATCGTAAATATGGACCTACAGTAATTACAGAACGACCCGAGTAATCGACACGTTTACCTAATAAGTTTTGACGGAAACGACCTTGCTTACCTTTAATCATATCGGCAAGTGATTTTAATGGACGTTTGTTTGAACCAGTAATAGCACGACCACGGCGACCATTATCTAATAATGCGTCGACAGATTCTTGTAACATACGTTTTTCATTACGTACAATAATATCTGGCGCAGCTAAGTCTAATAAACGTTTTAAACGGTTATTACGGTTGATCACTCGACGATAAAGATCATTTAAATCTGATGTTGCAAAACGTCCGCCATCAAGTGGTACTAATGGACGTAAATCAGGTGGCAACACAGGTAATACGTTTAAGATCATCCATTCAGGTTTATTTTCTGATTGAATGAATGCTTCGATAATCTTAATCCGTTTAGTGATTTTTTTCCGTTTTGTTTCAGAGTTTGTCGTTGAAAGTTCGTCACGTAGTGCTTCACATTCCGCTTGCACATCAATATTACGTAATAATTCTTGAATAGCTTCCGCGCCCATACGAGCATCAAATTCATCGCCAAACTCTTCTAACGCATCTAAATATTGTTCTTCTGTTAAGATTTGACCACGTTCTAAGTTTGTCATTCCGCCGTCAAGAACCATAAATGATTCAAAATAAAGCACACGTTCAATGTCACGAAGTGGCATATCTAATAATAGACCAATACGTGATGGTAATGATTTTAAGAACCAGATATGTGCAGTTGGTGATGCAAGCTCAATATGCCCCATACGTTCACGACGCACTTTAGCTTGTGTGACTTCAACGCCACATTTTTCACAAATTACACCACGATGTTTTAAACGTTTATATTTTCCACATAAACATTCATAATCTTTAACGGGTCCAAAAATACGCGCACAAAATAATCCATCACGTTCAGGTTTGAACGTACGATAGTTAATTGTTTCAGGTTTTTTAACTTCACCAAAAGACCATGAACGAATCATATCAGGAGAAGCAAGGCCTATCTTGATAGCATCAAAGTCTTCTGTTTTTGTTTGTGCTTTTAGAAACTTTAGTAAGTCTTTCACAATTGGCTCCTATGGAGTTAAACCAATTAGATAACTTATCATTGCTGATAAGTTATCCCTATAAATAGAAATCATTTTTAGTTAGTGAAGATTACTCTTCATCTAACTCGATATTAATACCTAGCGAACGAATCTCTTTTAACAATACATTAAATGATTCTGGAATCGCAGGTTCCATACGATGATCACCATCTACAATATTTTTATACATCTTAGTACGGCCGTTTACGTCATCTGATTTGACCGTTAGCATTTCTTGTAGTGTGTAAGCAGCACCATAAGCTTCAAGTGCCCATACTTCCATCTCACCGAAACGCTGACCACCAAATTGAGCTTTACCACCCAATGGCTGTTGAGTAACCAGACTATATGAACCTGTAGAACGTGCATGCATCTTATCATCAACTAAGTGATTTAATTTAAGCATGTACATATAACCTACCGTTACCGGACGTTCAAACTGTTCACCCGTACGGCCATCATATAATGTAATTTGACCTGAAGTCGGTAAATCACCCAATTCTAGTAATGACTTGATTTCTTGCTCTTTTGCACCATCAAATACTGGTGTAGCAAGTGGCATACCATTACGTAAATTTTGTGCCAATGTCATCACTTCTTGATCGGTAAATTCTGCAACATTAACTTTTTGTGCAGCACCTAAACCAAGATCGTATGCTTTTTGGATAAACTCACGTAATTTAGCAAGTTCTTGCTGTTCTTTAAGCATTGTATCAATTTTTTGACCAATACCTTTAGCCGCCATACCTAAGTGGGTTTCGAGAATCTGTCCAATATTCATACGTGATGGAACCCCTAGTGGGTTTAACACGATATCAACTGGACGTCCTTTATCATCATATGGCATATCTTCAATTGGGTTGATTTTTGAGATAACCCCTTTGTTACCATGGCGACCCGCCATCTTATCACCAGGCTGAATTTGACGTTTAACCGCTAAATAAACTTTAACAATTTTGAGCACTCCAGGTTGTAAATCATCACCTTGAGTAATCTTCATGCGTTTAGCTTCAAGTTTTTTGTTAAACTCAACTTTAATTTCTTCGTGCTGCTCGGCAAGTTGCTCTAATTGTGCTTGCTTATCTTCATTAGCAATCCCAATAGTTAACCATTTTTCACGTGGCAGAGCATCTAATTTATCTGCTTTGATACCACCAGAAATTAACACATCACGAATACGTGCAAACAATGCTGCTTCTAAGATCTTAAGTTCTTCAGTCAAATCTTTTCGTGCTTGTTTAAGCTGCATCTCTTCGATTTCAAGTGCACGTTTATCTTTTTGTACACCATCACGCGTAAAGACTTGAACATCAATAACTGTACCAGAAACACCATTTGGTACACGTAATGAAGTATCTTTAACATCAGATGCTTTTTCACCGAAAATAGCACGTAGTAATTTCTCTTCTGGTGTTAATTGTGTTTCACCTTTAGGCGTCACTTTACCAACCAGAATATCACCACCTTTTACTTCAGCGCCGATATAAACAATACCAGACTCATCGAGTTTAGAAAGTGCTGCTTCACCCACATTTGGAATATCAGCAGTAATCTCTTCAGCACCTAATTTAGTATCACGAGATACACAAGATAACTCTTGAATATGAATCGAGGTGAAACGGTCATCTTGTACCACTTTTTCAGAGACTAAAATCGAATCCTCAAAGTTATAACCATTCCATGGCATAAATGCCACGCGCATATTTTGACCAAGTGCTAACTCGCCTAAATCCGTTGATGGACCATCTGCAAGCACATCGCCACGCTCAACTTTTTCACCTAACTCCACACATGGAATTTGGTTAATACAAGTATTTTGGTTAGAACGGGTGTATTTGGTTAAGTTATAAATATCAATCCCTGTTTCACCAGCATACATTTCGTCAGCATTGACATTGATTACGATACGTGATGCATCAACATATTGAACAGTACCACCTCGACGAGCAACAGCAGTTACACCTGAGTCAACCGCAACTGCACGTTCCATACCTGTACCAACAAATGGTTTTTCCGCTTTTAATGTCGGTACTGCTTGACGTTGCATGTTTGCACCCATCAAGGCACGGTTCGCATCATCGTGCTCAAGGAATGGGATTAATGAAGCACCAACAGAAACGATTTGTTGTGTTGATACGTCCATATAATGAACTTGTTCCGGGCTATATAAACCAGATTCACCATTTAAACGACAAGTCACTAAATCTTCTTTAAAACGACCATCATCATCTAAATTTGAGTTTGCCTGTGCAATAACAAATTCACTTTCATCGATTGCTGATAAATAGTTAATCTCATCAGTTACAACGCCATCAATGACTCGGCGATATGGGGTTTCTAAGAATCCATACTCATTAGTACGAGCATACACCGCCAATGAGTTAATCAAACCAATGTTTGGACCTTCAGGTGTTTCAATCGGACATACGCGACCATAATGAGTTGGATGTACGTCACGCACCTCAAAGCCTGCACGTTCACGCGTTAAACCACCCGGACCTAAGGCAGAAATACGACGTTTATGCGTAATTTCAGATAATGGATTGTTTTGATCCATGAACTGCGATAACTGACTCGAACCAAAGAATTCGCGAATTGCCGCTGAAATTGGTTTAGCATTAATCATATCTTGTGGCATTAATGAATCAAGATCGCCTAAAGATAGACGCTCTTTTACAGCTCGCTCAACACGAACTAAACCAATACGGAATTGGTTTTCTGCCATTTCACCAACACTACGAATACGACGATTACCTAAATGGTCGATATCATCCACTTCGCCATGACCATTACGGATAGCGATAAGTTTCTTCATGACATCAACGATATCGCCTTTGGTTAACACGCTTTCGCCTTCGATATCTTCACGCCCTAAAGAACGATTAAACTTCATACGACCTACTGCTGATAAGTCATAACGTTCGTCAGAGAAGAATAGATTATCAAATAGTGCTTCAGCTGCTTCTTTTGTTGGTGGCTCACCAGGGCGCATCATACGATAAATTTCAACTAATGCACCTAAACGGTCACGAGTTGAATCAACATTTAATGTTTCAGAAATGAATGCACCATGATCTAAATCATTGGTAAATAATGTTTCAATTTTTTTATGGCCAGCATTGGTTAATTCAAGCAATAGCTCTAACGAAATTGGCGTGTTAGCAAAAGCAATAACTTCACCAGTCTCTTCATTAACATAATTTTTTGCTAATACTTTATTAACGATATATTCAACTGGTACATCAATCTTAGTTACTTTATCTTTTTCTAGTTCACGAATGTGGCGTGCGGTTATACGACGGCCTTTTTCAGCATAAACTTTACCTTTTGATTCAATATCAAACAGAGCCGTTTCACCACGTAAACGCTCAGGAACCAGATCCATTTTTAATTTTGATTTGCCAACTTCAAAAATAGTTTTTTCAAAGAAAATATCTAAAATTTCTTCTGTTTCATAACCAAGCGCTCGTAAAATAATTGTCGCTGGAAGTTTACGACGACGGTCAATACGAGCAAAAAGATTGTCTTTTGGATCAAATTCGAAATCAAGCCAAGAGCCACGATAAGGAATAATCCGCGCATTATATAAAACTTTACCAGAAGAGTGCGTTTTACCTTTATCACTATCAAAGAACACACCCGGACTACGATGTAATTGTGAAACGATAACACGTTCAGTGCCGTTAATCACAAATGTACCATTATCCGTCATTAAAGGAATTTCGCCCATATAGACGTCTTGCTCTTTAATATCTTTAACTGTTCCTTCTGGCGCATCTTTATCATAAATAACTAAACGTAATTTAACGCGCAACGGTGCTGAGTAAGTGATCCCTCTAATTTGACATTCTTTAACATCAAACACAGGTTCGCCCATTTTAAAGCTCACGTATTGTAACTCAGCGTTACCACTATAACTTTTTATCGGAAATATTGAACGAAAAGCGGCTTCTAAGCCGTACTGACCTTCTGGATCTTGCTCAATAAATTTCTGGAACGAATCAAGTTGAATAGAAAGAAGATACGGTATATCCAAGACTTGTGGACGTTTACCAAAATTCTTACGAATTCGTTTTTTCTCGGTATAAGAGTAAACCATTAGTTCCTCAACTTGCTTATCTGCTATTTTAGCATGATTAAATATTCATCAGGGGTATTACTATCTATCAAATAAGAACGCCTGACACCTCATCGAAAATATCTATAAATATCAATTGATTAGGCTTAATAAATATACTATTTCTTTATTACTTTTTATTGATAGTCTTCAAATAAAATTCTTTGACTTTTTACAGCGCAAAAAGGCTGGAGGTAAAAACCCCCAGCCACTTAGCTTACAATTGATAAACTTATTTAAGTTCGACAACTGCACCAGATTCTTCAAGTGCCTTTTTAAGTTCATCTGCATCAGCTTTGCTAACGCCTTCTTTAACTGTTGCTGGAGCTGATTCAACAAGATCTTTCGCTTCTTTTAAGCCTAAACCTGTTGCACCACGAACCGCTTTGATAACAGCGACTTTGTTAGCGCCAACATCTTTTAAGATTACATCAAATTCAGTTTTTTCTTCTGCTGCTTCAGCTGGACCAGCTGCTGCAACTGCTACAGCTGCCGCTGCAGAAACGCCAAATTTTTCTTCCATCATTGATACAAGTTCAACAACATCCATTACAGACATTTCAGCAACTGCATCTAAAATTTGTTCTTTAGTGATAGACATAATATAGTTTCCCAAATTTACAATTTTTTAATTAATAATATTCACAATCACACTGCCAATTAAGCAGCTTGTTTTTGATCGCGAACTGCTGCAAGAGTACGAACCAATTTGCCAGCTGCGGCTTCTTTCATGGTTGACATCAAGCGAGCTAATGCTTCTTCATAAGTAGGTAATGTTGCTAAGCGATCAATGTTCGCTGCAGTAATCAACTCACCTTCAAAGGCTGCGGCTTTAATCTCAAATTTTTCATTTTCTTTTGCAAACGCTTTAAAAATACGCGCAGCAGCACCTGGGTGCTCATTTGAAAATGCAATAAGAGTTGGACCAACAAACGCATCTTTTAAGCACTCGTATTGAGTTCCCTCAACAACGCGGCGTAATAAGGTGTTACGAACAACACGCATATAAACACCCGCTTCACGAGCAGATTTACGTAATGCAGTCATCTTTTCTACAGTTACGCCACGAGAATCAGCAACAACTGCAGATAGCGCACCTTTGGCGATTTCATTAACTTCAGCAACAATTTCTTGTTTATTTTGAAGATTTAGTGCCATTGGTATTGCTCCTGGATTATATACTAGGCAAAGCCTAGACTTATTTTAACTAACTACACATGTAGCTAGCACAACCACGATGAGCAGAATCCCTCTATTATATCTTATCAGGTTCTGTCACCGTCTACGTAGGAAGATTAAGTAATTAAATATCAATTACACCTACGGTCTTGGACGGGGTCTGGTTAAGGCCAGACACCAACCGATTTTTTTGTTTAATTATCGAAATAATTAAACTGTTGCATTTAATGTCGCTTGATCGATAGCAACACCTGCGCCCATTGTAGTAGATAGGCTAACTTTCTTCACAAATACACCTTTAGCAGATGCAGGTTTTGCTCGTTTTAACGCAACAAGTAATGCTTCTAAATTCTCTTTAAGTTTATCTGCATCAAAATCAGCTTTACCGATAGTGGTATGGATAATACCATTTTTATCATTACGGTAACGAATTTGACCAGCTTTAGCGTTTTTGACTGCTTCAGCAACGTTAGGTGTTACAGTACCCACTTTAGGGTTTGGCATTAAACCACGAGGCCCTAAAATTTGACCTAATTGACCAACAACACGCATAGCATCTGGTGATGCGATAACCACGTCAAAATTCATTTCGCCTTTTTTGATTTGATCCGCTAAATCGTCCATACCCACTAATTCAGCGCCAGCTTCTTTAGCGGCATCAGCGTTTGCACCTTGAGTAAAGACTGCAACACGAATACTACGACCGGTTCCGTGTGGAAGTACAATTGCACCACGCACATTTTGGTCTGATTTACGTGAATCAATACCTAAATTAACTGCAACATCAACGCTTTCTGTAAATTTAGCAGTGGCAAGTTCTTTTAATAAAGCAATTGCTTCGTTGATATCATATTGTTTAGTCGCATTCACTTTTTCGCGGATAAGTTTAGCTTTTTTAGATAGTTTAGCCATGAATTAACCCTCCACTTCCAAGCCCATTGAACGTGCAGTCCCTTCAATAGAACGCATCATCGTTTCAATGGTAGCACCATTCATATCTGCAGCTTTTAATTCAGCGATTTCGCGAATTTGCGCACTCGTTACTTTACCTACTTTTTTCTTGTTAGGTTCGCCAGAACCAGACTTGATTTTAGCAGCTTTCTTTAATAATACTGCCGCAGGTGGAGTTTTAGTAACAAAAGTAAATGAACGATCAGAATAGACTGTAATAACAACAGGAATAGGTAGACCTTTTTCCATGCTTTCTGTTTTTGCATTAAATGCTTTACAGAATTCCATAATATTAACACCGTGTTGACCAAGTGCTGGACCAACTGGTGGACTAGGATTTGCTGCACCAGCTGCAACTTGCAACTTGATGTAAGCTTGTACTTTTTTTGCCATTTTTAGTTTCCTTTTCTCGGGTGCAAACGCCTCTATTAATAAATAGACAGCTCCCCTAAGTTAAATGAGGGCAGAATTATCCTACAATCGATTAATAAATGCAAGATTTATTTATTACACATAAAAGCAGGCAATATTTACCGCCTGCTTTTATTTAATAACAATGTTATTCAAGAATTAAAGTACATTAATTGCATTAAGCTCTTTAAATGCAAGTTCTAAACGTGCAACTAATGATTCTTGTCCTTTACGTAACCATACACGTGGATCGTAATATTTTTTATTTGGAGCATCAGGTCCTTCTGGGTTGCCTAATTGACCTTGTAAATATGCTTCGTTGGCTTTGTAATAATCTAAAATACCAGCCCAGTTTGCCCATTGCGTATCAGTATCGATATTCATTTTAACAACACCGTAACTAACTGCTTCAGCAATTTCTTCAGGAGTAGAGCCTGAACCACCATGGAATACAAAATTCAATGATTTTTCAGGTAAGCTAAATTTTTCAGAAACATATTTTTGTGAATTATCGAGAATTTTTGGTGTTAACTTAACATTTCCTGGTTTATACACACCATGAACATTACCAAATGATGCTGCGATAGTAAAACGTGGACTAATTGCACTTAGACGTTCATAAGCATAAGCGACATCTTCAGGTTGAGTATAAAGTGCTGAACTATCCATATGGCTATTATCAACACCATCTTCTTCACCACCAGTACAACCAAGCTCTAACTCTAATGTCATTTTCATTGCTGACATACGAGCAAGGTATTGGCAACAAATATCAATATTGTCTTTTAAAGTTTCTTCTGATAGATCGATCATGTGAGAAGAAAATAGTGGTTTGCCAGTTTTAGCAAAATGCGTTTCGCCAGCATCAAGTAACCCATCAACCCAAGGCAGTAATTTTTTTGCACAGTGATCGGTATGAACAATCACTGGTACACCATATTTTTCAGCCATTAAATGCACATGTTTAGCACCAGATACAGCACCTAACACTGCACATTCTTGACCTTCAAGTTTTAAACCTTTACCCGCAATAAATTGTGCACCGCCATTAGAAAATTGCACAATAACAGGCGAACCAACTTTAGCTGCTGTTTCAATAACCGCATTGATTGTATTAGTGTCAACACAGTTTACAGCTGGTAATGCAAAATTATTTTCTCGTGCAATTTGAAATACTTTTTGCACATCATCACCAGTTACCACACCAGGTTTAACAACATCAGAAATCTTTGTAGCCATTTTATTACCTATAAATTTATTTATATAAAAAGTAAAGGATGAGTGATTGGCTCATCCTTTTTTATTAAATGTCTTAATTACGCTTTAGCTCTCGCTTCTAGCATTGCAACAGCCGGTAATTTTTTACCTTCCACAAATTCAAGGAAAGCTCCACCACCAGTTGAGATATAAGAGATTTTATCTTCAATTCCGAATAAATCAATTGCAGCTAATGTATCACCACCACCTGCGATTGAAAAACCTGCACTATCAGCAATAGCTTTCGCTACAATTTCAGTGCCTCGACGGAAATTCGGGAATTCAAACACACCAACAGGGCCATTCCATAAAATAGTTTTGGCTTTTTTGATGATATCAGCTAATGCTTCTGCTGATTTATCACCTAAATCAAGAATTTGTTCATTTTCTTTAACATCTTTTACTGATTTTTCAGTGGCTGTAGCCGTTTCGCTAAATTCAGTAGCCACACGCACATCAGTTGGAACAGGAATATGGCAATTTGCCATTAATTTTTTTGCCTCAGGAATTAAATCTGCTTCGTAAAGTGATTTACCAACATTATAACCTTCAGCAGCAATGAAAGTATTTGCGATACCACCACCAACGATAATTTGGTCAGCGATCTTTGATAAAGAATCAAGTACTGTTAACTTAGTTGATACTTTAGAACCCGCAACAATCGCAACCATTGGACGAGCTGGGTTATCAAGCGCTTTACCTAAAGCATCTAATTCAGCAGCTAATAATGGACCTGCACAAGCAACTGGCGCAAATTTACCAACACCATGAGTAGACGCTTGAGCGCGATGTGCTGTACCAAAAGCATCCATAACATAGATATCGCAAAGTGCGGCATATTTTTTTGATAAAGCTTCATCATCTTTACCTTCGCCGACATTAAAACGTACGTTTTCAAGCACAACAAGTTCACCTTCTTTAACGTCAACACCGTTAAGATAATCTTTAACTAGGCGGACAGGAAATGAAACATGTTCTTTTAAATAATCAACAACAGGTTGCAGTGAAAATTCTGGATTATATTCTCCCTCGGTTGGACGCCCAATATGCGAGGTTACCATTACTTTAGCACCTTTTTTAATTGCCTCTTCAATTGTTGGCAATGATGCTTTAATACGTGCATCAGAGGTTACTTTACCATTTTTAACTGGCACATTAAGATCTGAACGAATAAATAGACGTTTTCCTTTTAGATCAAGATCTTGCATTCTAATAATAGACATGAGACATCCTCTTATGAAATATAAATAAAATAAATTTTACATTATTCTAACATAAAAAATAAGATTAGGTTACTTTCATTAACGCTTAAATAGTAAACATTTACGTTAAATACTTAATCGAAAAGCCACAAAATTTTTTTATCTAACAGCATTGACAAAAGAAAGAAAATCAGGCATATTTTGCCGCCTTATTAATATCTAATTTTTCTAAATTTGGGAGTTGACTTTGGCTAATATCAAATCAGCTAAGAAACGTGCGGTTCAATCCGAAAAACGCCGTAAACATAATGCTAGTAACCGTTCAATGATGCGTACTTATATTAAAAAAGTTTACGCAGCTGTTGCAGCTGGTGATAAACAAACAGCTGAAGTAGCATTTAAAGACATGCAAGCAGTTATTGACCGTCAAGCGGCTCGTGGTCTAATCCACAAAAACAAAGCAGCACGTCATAAAGCGAATTTAATCAAACAGATAAAAGCATTAGCTTAATACTTTATTCTGTTAGTTACTATAGTTAATTAAGAACCTAGCAAAAAGTGGTGAAAACCACTTTTTTTATTTATGTGCTAATCATTTATCAATAACAAATAAAAACAAAGAGAGTTTATTGTGGTTCAGCGTGATTATGTGAGAAAAAAGAGCCAATCTAAAAAAAATAAGTCACGAAATATGCCTAATTTAATGATATTATTAGCTATTATCATTATTATTCTGTTCTCTGCTATTCTCTACTTTGTTTCAAATAATAAACCTACGCAAATTACTGAACAGCCCAAAGCGAAAACTCAACCTCCGGCAATCACGTTACCAGAACAACCCCAAGAAAGATGGACATATTTAAAAGAGTTAGAAACGCCAAATGCTAGCTCTAACGCTCAAACAAATTCTGTTGCAAGTGAACGACAACAAATTCTTGATAGTTTTGTCAATAATTCACGTCCTGTTACAACTACACAAAATGCCAATAACACGAATAATGCTAACACACAAATAACAACGACTTCAGCCCCATCACAAACAAGTCAAATAGTGAATACCTCAAATAAATGGTCACTACAATGTGGAGCTTTTAAAGATAAAGCTAATGCTGATACACTAAGAGCCAAACTTGCTATGACAGGAATAAGTGGTAATATTTCTGCAGGTCAACTGTATCGTGTGACTGTCGGACCTTTTACCAACAAAAATGAGGCTGATAAAACAATGAGCTCGTTACTCAGTAATGGTATTAACAATTGTGTTGTTTCTAACAAATAAAAACGATGAAAACATTTAAGCACATACAACTGTTCTCAAAAATGTTATGGTGGCGGATCAACCATGACCGTTTAACGACATCATCTGCAGGGTTAGCTTATACCACGATACTCGCACTGGTACCGTTGATTACGGTAATCTTTTCTTTACTGTCTGCTTTTCCAATGTTTAGTGAAGTGAGTCGATCATTGAAGCAGTTAATTTATAGTAATTTAGTACCAACAGCCAGTGACACTATCCAAAACTATCTGGAACAGTTTATTGCCAATACAAAGAAAATGACTGTGGTTGGGATAATCGGACTAATTGTCACATCGTTATTATTGATCAATTCAATTAACACAGCTCTCAATCATATTTGGAAAACAAAACGCAAACGCTCATTAATTTATAATATAACCATTTATTGGACAATATTAACCTTAGGCCCTATTTTGGCTGGCAGTAGCGTAGCGATAAGTTCATATATTTTTTCGTTAAAATGGATTTCTACAGCGATAACCAGTAACCTACTAATTAGCATTTTACCATTTCTTATTTCTGTTATTGGTTTTTGGTTACTTTATAGTATTATTCCTACCGAATCTGTCCCTTTTAAAGAGTCATTTATTGGCGCAATCGTCGCTGCAGTCTTATTTGAAATAGGAAAGCGAGCATTTTCACTTTATGTTAGCTCTTTTCCTACCTATCAATTGATTTATGGTGTGGTATCTTCGATACCTATTATGTTGGTTTGGATTTACTGTTCATGGTGTATTGTGCTATTTGGTGCAGAGTTTGCCGCGACATTGACTGACTATAACCGCCAACAAAAACAATCTATTGAAAATCAGTCTCAAGTGGAATAATAAAATCTATGATTGCCTTAATACAACGCGTTACGCAAGCCAGTGTTACTGTTGATAAACAAATTATTGGACAAATCAACCATGGCCTACTTATTTTATTAGGTGTTGAGCAAGGTGATGATCAACAAAAAGCCACTCGATTATGTGAAAAAGTTCTAGGCTATCGTATTTTCAGCGATAGTGAGGGAAAAATGAATTTGAATGTTCAGCAAGCTAAAGGTGAGGTATTAGTTGTTTCTCAATTTACACTTGCTGCTGATACCCAAAAGGGAATGCGACCTAGTTTTACTAAGGGAGCAAAACCCGACGAAGCCAATAAACTCTATCAATTTTTTGTCGAGCAATGTAAAAAACAAATTAATACCCAAACTGGGCAATTTGCTGCCAATATGCAAGTATCATTGATTAATGATGGTCCGGTTACTTTTTGGTTACAGACTTAAAATATTATTCATGCCTCAACAAATAGATTAACTAAAAAGTGAATTATTTTACCGTAAAAGACGAATAAACAATTTCAGTAAAATTGTTATTTATCACCTTTATAATCATCTTAAATTTTTTAACATATCTATTGCTGATGCTTGAGGGGATAAACCTAATTTATTTAGCTTAGTAAGATAATATTGTTTTACATCTTCCCAATAGTAGTAAGGATAATGTTCAGTTTTGACAGGAAGATGCACTTCCTGCTCATTTAACAGAATCTTTACCAGTATCGGTTGATCTACTTTTTTACTTTTATAAAAAATCCATTGCATATTTGCCATCATAGGAATAATTTTATCTGCCTGCCAAACCAAAGGATATTGTACTATCGGATTTGCAACTGTTGCAGTCCCTTCTATTTCAAGTAAAGTCGCCAAAGGCGATACGGTTTCGGCATGGGCAAAACGCAAATTAGCGTCAATATTATTATTCTTTATAGCAAAATCTGCTGTATTTAACATATCCCATAGTAAAGGTGCAGCTATTTTAATCTGAATACCATTTGCATCAAAGGCTGGACCTATTTGTAGATAATTTTTTACAGTAACGATATTATTAAATTGTGTTTTTTCATCTTCATGAAAAAATGAATTAAGATCCACATGATTTTCTGCTAATAATTGTGGAGAAAAAGCGAGTAATTCTTGATACAACTGATAAACTGCAATAACAAAATCCATTGATTTTATGGATGAATTTTCATTAATTTCAAGACCTTTATCTAAATATTTTTGGATAAACTCATCACTAAAAATTCGGTGTAAAAAATGGTACCCCATCTCCCATGAATCTGGCATATTTTCAATCAATTTTATTGCATTTTTCACTTTTTTACTTTGTTTAAATTCCTCATAAGCGGGGGAATACTCGAAAAAACGCAATAATGTTTGTTGATCTTCTTGCTGTTGCGTGACGTTGATTTGAGGATATTTTGAATGAAAAGCTTCAACAAAAATGTTTGCTGTCTCTTTAGCTCTGGGTGAACTTGAAGAGATAACCTCAATTTTCTGACCTTTAAAAACAGAAGGATAATTATTCAACATCCGCTGACTGATTAAACGAATATTTTGTCGTCCCAGATCGGTTAGAGCGCCATAATGGCCTTTATTCAATTGTGTAATACGGCTAATTTGGTCAAGCAAATCTTTACCAAGATGCGTCAACTGACCCTTATTTTCAGCGATTAATAAAGTTTGGTAGGCAATATCTTCATATTTTGATTTGCTAATATAACGCGATCCATGCCGCCCAACATGATCAATATAAAAAGCATCGTAACCATCAGGCGCTGGTGTGTATGTGTATTTCGAATCAAAATGATATGCAGTTTTAGATCCTGCCGCTATTTGCTGTTCGGCAAATCCCATACAAGAAAAGGCAAATAAACACAGAGCACAAATTTTTTTGGCATAATCCATAAAAATACTCCTGACAATTAAATATCTATTTACCAAACTTCTCAGTAAAAAATTAACTTATATAACACAATAAACGTTTAATTATAATGTAGCCAAATTGAATGTTTCAGATAGTATTGTGATCAGTCGAATTAAATCATTTAATTTTTATTCTACCTATTATAAATGGCAAGGTCAAAAAACAGATTATTATTTTAAGTCATCTCTTTTTAATTTTTGTAAAAAGGATTATCTTATTACCCATTAAAAATAACCTTTGCTTAATTGATAAAAAAACTAATGAAATTATATGGATTTACTGGTACTAAAATTTGTTGTGCTTTCATTTCGGCATGTATAACAACCCCTTATAACCTCACTCGCTTTTTTAAAGACCTTATTGCAGGCATTACAGTTGGTATTATTGCAATTCCGCTAGCAATGGCACTAGCTATTGCCAGTGGTGTACCGCCTCAACATGGACTTTATACGGCAATTATTGCAGGATTAGTCATTGCATTAACAGGCGGATCGCGTTATAGCGTTTCGGGTCCAACTGCTGCTTTCGTTGTTATTTTATATCCAGTTTCGTTACAATATGGATTAGCTGGATTATTAGTAGCGACACTATTATCCGGTTTTTTTCTAATTTTAATGGGCGTTGTAAGATTAGGTCGATTAATTGAATATATTCCTCTACCCGTGGTTTTAGGTTTTACATCTGGTATTGCAATTACTATTGCCACCATGCAGATCAAAGATTTTTTTGGCTTAACACTCGAACACATGCCCGAAAATTACATTACAAAGGTCATTGAATTAGCAAAAACATTACCCACTATCAACATAGCCGATACCCTAGTTGGAATCGTGACATTAATTGTCTTAATTGTCTGGCCAAAATTTCGAGTAAAAATATCAGGTCATTTACCTGCCTTAATTGCTGGTATTGCCGTTATGTTTATTTTTAAACAATTTGGTTATCAAATTGAAACCATCGGTTCTCGATTCACTTATACGTTAGCCGACAATAGTATTGGTCATGGCATTCCATCGGTGTTACCTGAATTCATTTTGCCATGGCAATATACGGATTTTAATTTAGACTGGTCTACGCTCTCCGCGCTGCTCCCCATTTCACTCACTATGGCGATGTTATGTGCTATTGAATCACTGCTTTGCGCTGTAGTATTAGATGAAATGACTCATACCAAACATCATTCCAATAGTGAATTGATCGGTCAAGGATTGGGAAATATCATTGCGCCATTTTTTGGTGGAATTTCAGCAACAGCAGCTATCGCACGTTCTGCCGCCAATGTCAAAGCGGGTGCGACATCCCCTGTTGCTGCAATGCTACATTCAATCATTGTTTTATTAGCGCTTATCTGCTTTGCTCCACTTTTATCTTATATCCCGCTTTCAGCCATGGCAGCATTATTATTAATCGTGGCGTGGAATATGAGCGCAGTACAACGCGTAATTTATATCATTAAACGCGCACCTAAAGATGATATTTTGATTATGCTTATTTGTATGTCTTTAACCGTATTATTTGATATGGTGATTGCTATAACACTTGGCATAGTCTTAGCTTCAATTCTATTTATGCGTCGCATTGCACATATGACACGTTTGGTTGAAATCAATCGAACCAATGAAAAAACATTAGTTCTCCGCATTAATGGACCACTATTTTTTGCCGCTGCTGAGCGCACCTTTTCGGAAATTTACCAGAAAATAAATGGCTATGAGCATATTGTATTACAATGGGATGCGGTGCCTATTCTTGATGCTGGTGGATTAAATGCATTAATTCATTTTATTGATGAATTACCAAAACAGGTTGATTTATCAATTTGTGAATTACAATTTCAGCCGCTAAAAACAATAGCGAGAGCTAAAATTGTACCTGTTCCGAATAAATTGATGTTTTTCTCAACACTTGATGAAGCACTGAAAGATAAAGAATAATTTTATATTTAGTTTTATTATATTAACGCTATAAAAAACACAACAAAACTCAACCCTAATCATTGTTGTGTATATTGTATTAAACTGTAATAGCTTATCTTTTTTCGTCAATCGTTATTGGCAAAATTATTGATAGGCATATACCCAACAACATAAATTAATCATGACAATATAGGAAATGCATATGATAACTGATTTAAACAATATTAATAATCTCAAACAAAAATCAAACTGGTTTATTTTAGTTGGTATAATTTTAATCGTGTTAGGATGTTTAGCACTAGGCTATCAATTCGTCGCAACTGTCTTTTCAGTGTATTTTATTGGAACATTAATTTTAATTGCAGGTATTGCTCAAGCAGTACACTCTTTTAATATTAAAGGTTTTGGACAATCAGCGTTATGGGCTGTAATGGGCGTTTTATATATTTTTATTGGTTTAATGTCATTTTTCCAACCTATCGCTGTATCATCAGCGTTAACATTAGTGGTTTCTATTCTACTGATTATGAGTGGCTTTACTCAAATCTTTGCGGCAATGAACAACCGCTATTTACCACGCTGGGGATGGGTTTTAACCTCAGGAATCATCACATTAATTTTAGGATTTATGATACTTGCAGGTTGGCCATATAACAGCCTTTGGGTATTAGGCATGTTTTTAGGTATTGATCTTATATTCCAAGGTTGGGCATATGTAGCAATTGGTTTTGCACTTAAAAATCGATAGTCTAAACTCAAAAGTTGCTCACTAACTTAGTGTATAAATTATGTGAGCAACAACTTTCACTACAATGATGTCATACTCTATAATTGATGTTTGGCAAATACAACCAAATAACTATTTGTAATTTTTATTCGTTTTTGCTTTGACTTCTTTCATGGATTGTAAAATTCGATGATAGTTATCAAGCCTTGAAGGGGCTATTTTTCCATCAATAACCGCTTGTTGCAACACACAACCTGGCGTTGTCAAATGATCACAATCACGAAATTGGCATCCCCCTAAATAATCAGCAAATTCTTTAAAACCACTAATAACCTGCTCAGGTTCTAAATGCCACAAACCAAACTCACGAATACCTGGAGAATCAATAATGTCGCCACCATTAGGCAGATGATATAACCTCGTTGACGTGGTGGTATGTTGACCAAGCCCAGATATTTCTGAAACATCGCCTGTGAGTGCAAATTGCGATTGATGAGGTAATAATAAGTTAATAATACTTGATTTTCCCACCCCTGACTGCCCAACTAAAATAGATACCTTATTTTGTAAGGTCTGTTGTAACGCTATAATGCCCTGCTGATCTTGACAAGAAACAAAAATCACCTGATAACCAATTTGGCGATATATGGCTAATTGACTTTCAACGTCTTTACGTTGTGAATCAGTAAGCAAATCAATCTTGTTTAACACAATAATTGGCGAGATGTCTGTTGCCTCACAAGCAACTAAATAGCGATCAATAATATTAAGCGATAATTCAGGCAAAACAGCTGAGATAATGACGATTTGATCGACATTCGCAGCGACCGGCTTAACACCATCATAAAAATCAGGACGAACCAACTCTGAATGGCGAGGGTAAACGGCCTCGATAATACCATTGGTATTTGGCTCTAAACTTTCACGCCAAACCACTTTATCGCCAGTCACCAATGAAGGTAAAGTTCGACGAATACTACATCGACAAATTTTGCCTAAACTATCCTCCACATCCGCAGACTTACCAAAACGGCTAACAACCACACCATCACTTGGTGACGTGAAGTTGGCTAAGTTTTCATCTGACTTTATGGCTAAACGTTGTTGATGTTTCGCAGCCATGCGTCTTTTTTGATTTTGAGATAATTGATTTTTTGCCACAGTCAATAATTTTTACTAAAACAGTTTGACAGTTATGCTACACTAGTCAGCATTAAAAAGAAAATTTCTATGACATATTATGACTACATCATCACAAGTTAACAGTAATAATCTTATCTGGATTGACCTTGAAATGACAGGTCTGAATCCCACTGTTGATCGCATCATCGAAATCGCCACAATTGTGACTGATTCAGATCTCAACATTGTTGCTGAAGGTCCTGTTATTGCCGTACATCAATCCGATGAACAACTGGCGCTGATGGACGATTGGAACAAAAATACCCATGGAAAATCAGGTTTAATTGAACGCGTTCGTCAAAGTCAAATCAATGAACAGCAAGCAGAACAACAAACCATCGAATTTTTAAAACAATGGGTACCAGAAAACTGCTCCCCCATTTGTGGCAACACTATTGCACAAGATCGTCGTTTTTTATTTAATTACATGCCTAATTTAGAACGTTACTTTCATTATCGTTATTTAGATGTCAGCACTATTAAAGAGTTAGCCAAACGTTGGAAACCTGAGATATTAAAAGGAATAAGTAAACAAAGTACACACCAAGCGCTTGATGATATACGCGACTCAATTGCTGAACTTACTTATTATCGTAAGTATTTTTTTAATGTAACCCAATAATTAGACATGTTGGATAATTGTTATGCAAATTCTATATAATGTCCTGTTATATATTATCCAACCATTAATATGGATAAAATTACTGTGGCGTAGCCGTAAAGCACCAGCTTATCGCAAACGTTGGTTAGAACGCTATGGTTTTTGTAAACACAAAGTCAAACCAAATGGCATTTTAGTTCATGCCGTATCTGTTGGTGAAACCATTGCCGCCATTCCGCTAGTAAAAGCGTTACAGCAGCGATATCCCGATTTACCTATTACTGTTACTACAATGACGCCAACGGGTTCAGAACAAGTAAAATCATTATTAAAAGATAGTGTCAGCCATGTCTACTTGCCTTACGATCTACCTTGTGCATTACATCGATTTCTTAAAATCGTATCACCTAAATTGGTGATTATTATGGAAACAGAACTTTGGCCCAATTTGATATCCCAGTGCTATAAACGCCATATCCCAGTGATTATTGCCAATGCTAGGTTGTCAGAGCGATCGGCTAAAAGGTATGCTAAGTTAGGAAAAACGATTAGCCACTTATTGGCTAAAATTAGTACTGTCGCGGTACAAAATCACCAAGATGGCGAGCGTTTTATATCGCTAGGCTTGCCAAAAGAACATTTGTCCATCACCGGCAGTATCAAGTTTGATATCAACTTAACAAATCAACAGCAACAACAAATAATCGCATTAAAACAACAATGGCAATTAAATCGACCGGTATTAATTGCAGCAAGTACACATACTGGTGAAGATGAAATTATCTTATCTGCTTTTAAACTATTACTGCAAAAACACGCTAATCTTTTATTAATTTTAGTACCCCGTCATCCTGAACGTTTTAATACTGTTGAAAAGTTAATTAATAATGAAGGTTTTAATTACATCAAACGCAGTAATCAACAAATACCAACGCCCCAAACACAAATAATTTTAGGCGATACAATGGGAGAGTTAATGGTGCTTTATGGTATTGCCGATATTGCCGTAGTTGGAGGTAGTTTCGTCAAACACGGTGGACATAATCCATTAGAACCCGCTTTACACCATATTCCTATTATCAGCGGAGAGCACTATTTTAATTTCAACGTTATTTGTGAACAGCTCATTGCTGATAATGCAATGATTATTAGTGATAGTTCAGCCAATAAATTGGCTTTATTCGTTGATAATTTATTAACTAACCCAACTCACTGCAAGCAAATTGGCGAAAAAGCACACTATGTGTTAAAACAAAATCAAGGTGCTTTAGCTAAGTTACTTGCTATTATTAACCATTATCTTTGTTAATCGAAGGGTGATTTGTGGATAATAAACAAGGCTTATTATTAGTGAATCTAGGCACACCTAGCAAATTAACACCAGATGCAATAAAACAATATTTAACAGAGTTTTTATTGGACAAGCATGTGGTCGATTTACCTTATTTGTTATGGTATCCCATTTTAAAATATCTAATATTACCCAAACGTGTTCCCTATATTATAAATCACTATAAAAAAATATGGGTCAATAACTGCTCACCTTTACTCCACTACAGTCAATTATTATGTGACAAGTTACAACATGAGCTACCAGAAACTCACTGCGAGCTGGCAATGACTTATGCTCAACCCGATATGCAGTCGGCACTCAATAATCTTAAATCATGCAATAAAATTACTGTATTACCCTTGTTCCCACAATACTCTACCACGACAACGCTTGCAGTATTGGATAAATTAAAACAGATGATTAAACGTGATAGTCATTTTAATAATATTAACTATATTCGCGATTATGCTGACAATCCATGTTATATTCACGCGCTTTATACACAAATTGAACAGGCAATTTTAAAAAATGGAAAGCCGGAAGTATTACTACTTTCTTATCATGGTATTCCTGAACGTTACCGCAAAAGACGTCAAGAAGATTATATTGAGCGTTGTCAACTCACTACCGAATTATTGATAAAAAAATGTCATCAAAGTGGTCTTGATTTATCAATTCAGATGGCTTATCAATCGAAATTTGGTAAAGGAAAATGGGTCGAACCTAACACCAGTGATATCCTACAAAATCTAGCGAATACTGGTATCAAACATGTACAAGTCATGTGCCCTGGCTTTTCCGCTGATTGTATTGAAACCCTATACGAAATCGATGATGAAAATCGGCAAATATTTCTACAATCTGGTGGTGAACAATTCTATTATATTCCAGCACTAAATGATTCTCGTTTACATATTGAATTAATAAAAAGTTTGGTTAATTGTGATAAAACCTATCCTTTAACCTAAATTAGTCGACATAATGTTAAACATTAATCATAACCACTAATCAAAAGGCTAATCACTTAAAACGCATATATGCTTCAATTATAAATTCGAAATTGATTACAATTAATGCGAAATAATGAGCGGCCAACAATATTTGATTTAACGTGTGGTAGGATAATAAATATCAATATTATTAGCAGTAAGGAAAAATAGATGAAAATAATTATTATCGGTGCTCAAGCAGCTGGAGCAAGTGCCGCAGCAAAAGCTAAAAGAATCAATCCCGAGGCAACTATCCGTATTTATGAAAAATCCGATATCGTATCGTTTGGTGCTTGTGGTTTACCCTACTTTATTGGTGATCACTTTAGTGATGCCAACGAAATGATATCACGAACACCCCAACAGTTCGAAAAAGACGGTATTGACATAAAAATTCTTCATGAAGTTGTTGCAATAGATACTCTATCTAAAAAATTGAAGATAAAAGATCTGACTAATGGACACTGTTTTGAAGACACTTACGACAAATTACTTTTAGCGGTGGGTGCAAGTCCAATCATTCCACCATTTTCAAATGATAAACTCAAAAATATTTTTACACTTCGTGATCTCTATGATGGTCAAGCAATTAAAAAAACGCTAAATGATGCTCAAGTTAACAATATTATTGTGGTTGGAGCTGGTTATATTGGACTAGAATTGGTCGAATCACTTGTTGCATTAAACAAAAAAGTTAAGTTGATTCAATTGGATGATAGAGTATTAGTTGATGCATTCGATGCGCAAATTACCGATATCATAGCTGAAAATATCAAGCAATATTGCGATTTACATTTGCAAGAAAAAGTACTTGGTTTTGGTGGACAAGATAAAGTCACCCACGTGATAACCGACAAAAACCAGTACCCAGCCGATATGGTTATTATTGCAACAGGTGTAAAACCCAATAGCTGCATTTATAACAATTTAGGGATTAGTACCTTAAAAAATGGTGCGATTATTACTGATGCGTTAGGCCAAACCAATATTTGTGACATCTATGCAGCAGGCGATTGTGCCGCACTTTATCACAAGGTTAGCCATGATATGGTCTATATTCCATTAGCGACCGGAGCAAATAAACTTGGCAAAGTTGTAGGTGAAAATTTAGCCGGCGGACACTGTCAATTTCCTGGAACCTTAGGTACATCAGCATTAAAAGTGTTTGATATTGAAGCTGGTCGAACAGGTATTACAGAAAATGATGCTAAAAAAGCAGCCATTGCCTATAAAACCGTTGTAGTAAAAGATAAAAACCATAGCAACTACGTTGCTGGGCAAACCAGCATAACCGCTAAACTAATTTATCATGCCGAAACTCGTATTATTTTAGGTGGACAAATTGCCGGGGGGGTTGGAGCAGCGTTAAGAGTCAATGTGTTAGCAACAGCAATATGGGCAAAAATGACCATTGATGAATTAACTATGTTGGATTTTTTATATGCTCCTCCTTTTTCTAGGCCATGGGATGTTTTAAATATCGCAGGATCCATCGCAAAATAGCGAATACATAATCAATCAGGGTTATCGAACAACTATATTGCAAATTAGCGATTAATATTCAATTAAAGTAAACACAATACTGAAATATACCCATTGATAGATTAATTAAATCAGAAATTTATTTTATAACCGATATATTTACATTTTTTATTTGATAATTAAATTTATCAGCAAAGGCGAGGTTCAACTATGTCAGATGCCATTTTTCAAGGAACTTTTTTTGAAAAGTTCTTATCCATAACTCATTACCAAACCTTAATTGGAATTGGACTTTTACTTGTCTGCTTTTTTGCTGTAATGAGGCCATTACAAAACCGAAAAGTCAATTTTTCGATTCGTATGTTAGTCGGATTAATACTTGGCGCAGTACTTGGTTTAGGCATCCAAGCTGCTGCTGGATTTCCTGATACATCAAGTGTTTGGATGCAAGAAACAGCAACATGGTATGGTCTTTTTGGGCGTGCATTTATTGCCTTTATTCGTATGCTAGTTATTCCACTCATCTTTGTATCCATCGTTAAAGTCATCATTGATTTTTCCGGAAAAGACAATCTCCCTCAGATTGCTTTTAGAGGTATCTTTTGGTTACTCTTTACTACGGCTATCGCTTGTTTGGTGGGTATTATACTTGCCAACCTATTTTCCCTCGGTGAAATGAGCAAAGCATCAGAACTTCAAGCTCAAGCAAAACAATATACCAATATAATTGATACGTTTATCAACCTAATACCCAGTAACATTATCGCCTCAATGGTTAAAGAAAATATTGTTGGTTTAGTCATCTTTTCTGCTTTGATGGGAATTGCTGCCAATCGAATGGAAAAGAAAAATCCTAAACCAATCGAACTATTTAAAACATTTATCGAAGCGCTATACAAAATTGTCATGTCAATTGCTATGACAGTAATAAAATACATGCCTTACGCGGTAATAGCTTTACTTGCCCGTACCATCATTTCTAATGGTATACCGGCTATTATTCAAGTTTCCAGTTTTGTCGTTGCCATTTATGTTGCGACCTTAATTATGCTAATTGTGCATATTGCTATTGTATTAACGCATGGTATATCACCAATAACATTTATCAAAAAAGCGTTGGGTACATGGCTATTAGCCTTTACCAGCAGGTCATCTGTTGGCACATTACCTATGACAATTTCTACATTAACTGTCAGAATGGGGGTTAATACCGGTACAGCTAATTTAGTCTGCTCGCTTGGTAGTACAATGGGGATGAACGGCTGTGCTGGCTTCTTTCCAGCATTACTTGCAGTCATGGTTGCACATATGGTTGGTATTGATACTAATATTCAATTTTATATTATGTTAGTGATTGTCGTTGTGATTGGTTCAATCGGTATTGCGGGTATTCCTGGCACCGCAACCGTTGCGGCAACTGTCGTATTATCTGGAATGGGCATGGCTGAGTATTTTCCGTTGATTGGTATGGTCCTTGCTGTTGATCCAATTATTGATATGGCCAGAACTTTAGCCAATGTATCTGGTGCAATGACCGCGGCGATTGCCACTGATCGTGAAGTAGGTTTGATGGACTTGAACGTATATAATGATCCTAATGTGACACTTGAAAATGAATCAACAGATGCCTAATTAGGTTGCTATTATTAAATAGTAAGCTAAATGTCAGCTGAGATAAACACAATCAATATTTTAACAAATTACACTAATGATAAAGTGGAGTAGATTACAAATAATCATTTAGATTGAAAATCTACAAATTGTGTACATCTCAATTAATAAATTCAAAATAAAAAAGGTGCGAAATGCACCTTTCTTATAATCCATTAATGACAGTAAAAACATTAAAGCGTTTTAAGCCAAGCTTTTACATCATTACCTAAACTTTTGTGACGCATTGCGTATTGTACAAAAGTTTGAACATAACCTAATTTATTACCGCAATCATGGCTACGACCTTTTATACAATAAGCATCAACCGGATCTTCTTCTAGTAACATTGCAATAGCGTCGGTTAATTGAATTTCACCACCAGCTCCTAAAGGCGTTTTAGCAAGTAATGGCCAGATTTTTTCAGATAATACATATCGTCCGACAACTGATTGATTAGAAGGCGCAGCGTCAATGGTCGGTTTTTCAACTACACTATACATCTGAGCAGTATTGCCTGCTAATAGCGCTTCACCACGGCAATCGACAATACCATAAGAAGAGACTAACTCTTTTGGCACTGGTTCGACCATGATTTGACTACGTTTGGTTTCTTGATAGTTACTAATCATCGCTGCTAGATTGTCTGTGCTAAGATCACTATCATATTCATCAATAATTACATCCGGTAACACGACCGCAAATGGCTCATCGCCAACTAAAGGGTAAGCGCATAATACTGCATGACCAAGCCCTTTAGCTAAGCCTTGACGAACACTGGTTATCGTCACATTTTTTGGCAAAATACCTTGCACTTCTTGGAGTAATTGACGTTTAACTCGGGCTTCTAGCATAGCTTCTAATTCAAAACTTGTATCAAAATGATTTTCGATAGAATTTTTTGATGAGTGCGTTACAAAAATAATTTCTGTGATTCCAGCTGAAATACATTCTTTAACGACATATTGAATAAGTGGTCTATCCACAACAGGCAGCATTTCTTTAGGGATGGCTTTAGTCGCAGGCAACATGCGAGTACCCAGCCCTGCAACAGGGATAACTGCTTTTTTTACTTTTCCATTTACTGATGGTTCAAAATTTAGTGTCATTTTATTTCCTTAAAAACAAATTAACTGACAACGCTGTTATAGCTATAAATACTATAACAGCGATTAACAAAGGTATTTTTGATTGGTATAAACTTTAGCATACAAGCAATCGAAATACTCAAATAAATTATTGCTACAAAATTTGATATTAGATAAGCCACTTTGGTTTTAGATTGTAATACAAAATCAGTCAGAACGGTATTAGATATCAATAAAACATCTTAGATTAATCTAAAAATATTTAACAAAATTAGCAAAGGCTTATTTCAGCTTAACAAGCAATAGACACCATTATCGTTTATCTTAAATAAGAACAAATCGCCATTTGATGCTAGCGAAAAAATCCAACGATAACCAATGAGAGAATTAGATGATTAATATAAAGTAAGAATGCAACTCAATTTCACAAAAAATTACTCAAATACGATATAAAATAAGGTCAACCAAGCAAAACCTATTATCAGTCGATTAACAAATATCGCAATGAATTTTGTTCTCTCATATAATGCCTATTTATTTATCGATATCTCATTAGACTCAATTAATAAAGGGTTATCTTTATCTTTGGCTAAAGAATCAATAGCAATATAAACAATTTGGCAATTTTGTAAAATTGCTTGTCTAACAACAAATTTTGCTTTGCGATCGCGTTCTTGTTTTTGTGCAGGGCTAATATAAAGATCATCGTAACCGTCATCATACAAGGTAGCCCTATCTAATAAACTTTGTGTTCGCCAAAAAGTTTCCTTAGGATAATCACGTGTAAAAATCTGATCGGTTAGCTTGCCTTTTATACCTGCATAACTTGAAGATAAATGCTTACTAGCACGACTTTGCGCGATATAAATTGATTGGTAACTTTTTTTATTGGAAGGAAGTAAATTTAACGAAAACTCAACGCCTGCGCGAGTTGAGTATTGGCAATTATGCATAACTGAGGGTGCAGTTCGAAAATTTAATGAACCACACCCAACAAGTAAAAAAAACACGACGAAAATAATAAGACGCTTCATTTTTACTTAAGTATATTCACAAAATAACCGTTTTCACATTTACCTTGCAAATAGACTACTTTGTCTTATTTACATTTTATCGCTAACTTTTTCAGCAGTATTTGAAATAGCTTTACCGCCAGATTGAACATCTTTACCTACACCATTTACTGTATTACATCCAGTAACTAATGTTGTCATTACAAGACCGAACACAATAATTAACATTTTTTGCAACATTTGATACTCCTTTCATTATTTACATTGTTATTTTAGTGTAGCAAATGCTTCTGCCACACGATGAATGTTATGGTGATTTAACCCAGCCACACACATTCTTCCGCTGCCCACCAAATAAACAGCAAAGTTATCTTTTAATTGTGTAACTTGATTTTGGGTAAATCCAGTGTAACTAAACATACCACGTTGTTTAACTAAATAATCAAAATTACGGTCTAACGATTTGTTTTTTAATAATTCAACTAAGGTTGATCGCATTGTCACAATACGATTACGCATTGATGCCACTTCTTTGAACCATAACGCTTTAAGATCATTATTATTTAAAACATAAGACACAAGATGTGCGCCATAAGCTGCTGGACTTGAATAATTACGACGAACGGTCGCTTGAAGTTGCCCAAGCACATGACTTGCGACTTGGCTATTATCACATAAAACCGACAAACCACCAACTCGCTCACCATAAAGGGAAAATGTTTTAGAAAAAGAGTTACTGATAAGTCCACACAATCCTACTTCTGCGGCCTTTCGAAGCGCATATGCATCATCGTCAATATTTTCACCAAAGCCTTGATAAGCAATATCCATAAAAGGAATTAAATCTCGATTTTTTAAAACTGCTATGACTTTATCCCATTGATCGTGCGTTAAATCAGCACCTGTTGGGTTATGGCAGCAAGGATGCAGTAAAACAATGCTTTTAGCCGGTAATTGGTCTAAAGTTTGAAGCATAGCATCAAATTTTACGCCACAGGTTTTATCATCGAAATAAGGGTATTGATTGACCTTAAAACCTGCCCCACTAAAAATGGCAATATGATTTTCCCAAGTAGGATCACTTACCCAAACCTGAGAATATGGAAAATAGCGATATAAGAAATCGGCACCAATTTTTAATGCACCCGATCCACCTAGTGTTTGAATAGTTGCAATTCGCTTATCTTTATAAGCGCTGTGATTTTCACCAAAAAGCAAAACTTGAATAGCTTGACAATAAGCAGGCAATCCACTCATCGGTAAATAAAGTTGCGCACCTTGATTATGCTGATAGATATAATCGCGAGCAGCTTTAATACATGATAATTGTGGGACGACACTGTTTTCATCATAATAGTAGCCAATACTTAAATTGGTCTTGTTTTCTCTATTATCATTATTAAATTCTGCGACCAAAGATAAAATTGGATCGCCCGCATACGAATCGATTTTTTCAAACATATTGACTACCTACTAACACAATCAACACTGACTAATAGTTGTAGATTATTACATCAACTTAATTGTCAATCAATCACTAAATAAAAGTTTAACAACAAATAATTAGAGCGATATTTACTGAGTAAATAAAGGCAAAATATTCATTCTTAAACTATAAAAATAGACCAATCTATACGCAATTAGCTCAATCTATTAGTTATAGTTTATTTATCGTAAGCATTAGCACTTTATGGTGCTAACAGAATATGTCACGCTTATTTAACTGCAATCACTTCAATTTCTACTTTTGCATCTTTAGGTATTTTAGCTACTTGTACGCAAGAGCGTGCCGGAAATGCCGCATTGTTCTTAGTAAAAAATGACTCATAAATAGCATTCACTGCGGCAAAATCATTCATATCTGCTAAAAATATAGTTGTCTTGACAATATTATTGATCTGATAACCCGCAGCTGTCACAATTGCTTTAACATTAGCTAAACTTTGTTTGGTTTGTTCCTCAATAGACGTTGCCATTTGACCAGTAACAGGATCGAGTGGAATTTGCCCAGATGCAAATAACATATTACCTAAATCAACCCCTTGAACATATGGACCAATTGCAGCAGGCGCTTTATCGGTACTAATCACTTTTTTTACCATGTTTGATTTTCTCCTTTTTCATCTTGTCTGGTTAATCATTCATCTCAATACATTCATTTATTTTGTCTATTGCCATTTCAACAGTAACCTAATTTACTGTCAAGTTTGTACTTGATTATGATCGTGGGACTTCTGACAAATTTCTGCTATGATAAACATAATTTTTTTATTTATTGAGAGTTAACATGTTTGAGAATTTAACCGACCGTTTATCACAGACATTTCGCAATATCAGTGGGCGTGGGCGTCTGTCTGAAGATAATATTAAAGAAGCACTACGTGATGTGCGCATGGCATTACTTGAGGCCGATGTTGCTTTGCCTGTTGTTCGTGAGTTTATAAATCAAGTTAAACAAAAAGCTGTCGGCTTAGATGTTAGTAAAAGTCTAACACCAGGCCAAGAGTTTATCAAAATAGTCCAAGATGAACTCACTCGTGCCATGGGCGAAGTCAATAGCTCACTGAATTTGGCAACCCAACCCCCAGCTGTGATTTTAATGGCGGGTTTACAAGGTGCAGGTAAAACGACCAGCGTCGCGAAATTAGCGAAGTTTTTAAAAGAAAAACAGAAAAAGAAAGTACTCGTCGTTTCTGCCGATGTCTATCGTCCTGCTGCGATTAAACAATTAGAAACCTTAGCTAAAGCGATTGATGTTGAATTTTTTCCTTCCGATATTAACGAAAAACCAGTCAATATTGTTAATAAAGCAATTAACCATGCTAAATTACAATTCTTTGATGTGCTGATTGTCGATACCGCAGGCCGTTTACATGTCGATAATGACATGATGGACGAAATCAAAGCACTACATCAAGCAATTAATCCAATTGAAACCCTATTTGTGGTTGATGCGATGACGGGTCAAGATGCCGCTAATACAGCTAAAGCTTTTGATGAGGCTCTGCCGTTAACCGGTGTTATTTTAACCAAAGTCGATGGTGACGCACGTGGCGGTGCTGCATTATCAATTCGGCATATTACAGGTAAACCAATTAAATTCTTAGGCATGGGTGAAAAAACTGATGCTTTAGAACCATTTTATCCTGACCGTATTGCCTCTCGAATTTTAGGCATGGGCGATGTGATTTCTCTGATTGAAGAGTTACAAAGCAATGTCGATCGAGAAAAAGCAGAAAAAATTGCTAAAAAACTCAAAAAGGGTGACAAATTCGATTTTAACGACTTCCAAGATCAACTCAAGCAGATGCGTAATATGGGTGGAATGGGCGCCATGTTGGCTAAACTACCGGGTGTTGGTCAATTACCAGACCATATCAAAGCTCAAATGGATGACAAAATTACAATTAAAATGGAAGCCATTATTGGATCGATGACACTAAAAGAACGCGCCAATCCTGAAATTATTAAAGGATCGCGTAAACGTCGTATTGCTAATGGTTCGGGTACGCAAGTGCAAGATGTTAACAAACTATTAAAACAGTTTGAAGATATGCAAAAAATGATGAAGAAGATGAAAGGCGGCGGCATGATGAAAATGATGCGCCAAATGAAAGGACTTATGGGCGGGGGAATGGGCTTACCAAGACGCTAATGCGCAATTATTGCAATATATAATTGCGTCTAACCTATTCAATTTTCTAATCTAAACAACACATCGCACCCAATATTAGTTTTGCGATGTGTTTTCTGAGTTAATGACTGGCTTGATCGATTTAATCTTAGCCGGTCGATTCATCGCCAATACGGTTCCTATTGATGAGATAATAATTAACCCAATAGCAAACCATTGATAATGAGTTAATTGCTCATGCAACACTATCAAACCTGAAAATGCTGCAAATACTGGCGATAAACTCATTAGCGTACTAAATGTTTGAGCCGGTAACCTTGGTAGTGCAACCATATCTAAGGCATAAGGTATAGCCGACGCTAATAAAGAAACGACAAAAACTAACGGTAATAAGTCTATCGAAAACATAGCACTGCCACTTTGCCACACACCAATTGGAAATAGCAAAAATGACGCAATAATAGATCCAATTGCAACACTTGATGAACCGTGAATAGCACCTGATTGACGCCCAAAGAGTATATAACATGCCCAACATGCACCGGCGGATAATGCCAACAAAATACCCATCGGATCTAAATCATTGGATGCTTGATGAATCGGTAATAACATCGCTAACCCGACAACCGCAATGGCTAACCAGACAAAATCAGTCAAACGACGACCAGAAAACATCGCTACCATAATAGGACCGGTTAATTCAATGGCAACAGCAATACCTAACGGAATACGAGCAATAGCATTATAAAAGCTCAAATTCATACAGCCCATTGCAACACCATAGCAAAAAATATATTTGAAAGCTTGTTTGGTTATTGGTTTACGCCAAGGCTTGAAGATAATCGATAACATAACCGATGAAAAAGTCAGTCGCCAAGCGGTCATCCCTTCTGGACCAAGTACAGGGAACAAGTATTTCGCCATAGATGCACTACCTTGAACCGAAATCATCGAAATAAATATTAAAAAAACAGGCCAAGTACGGTTAAACATAAAGTATTACTCTGACAAAATTTGACAATGATTATTCAAATAGTGAATATCAAACAGTTTAAAGAAAACGATGCTGCTCAGCATCAAACACAAACATGCTCAGTCAGCTTAGTTTTCTCTTTTAACAGATAGCAAAGCAAGATCTTGCAGCGCTTTTTTGTAAGGTGAATCAGGTAAAATTGCAATAACATCAAAGGCTTTTTGGGCCTCCTGCTGTGCAGTTTGTAACGTAAATTCGAGAGATCCACAGTCTTGCATAATCTGTAAAATACGATCTAACAAATGTCGCCCATTACCTTGTAAAATAGCTTGACGAATTAATTCAGCATCATCACTGTTGCCAGCATTATGCATAGCATGTAACAACGGTAATGTTGGTTTACCTTCATTAAGATCATCACCTAAATTTTTACCCAATTTTTGATTACTATCAGCACTATAGTCCAATAGATCATCAATAATTTGAAATGCGGTACCTAAAAATTTACCATACTCTTGCAAGGCTAATTCTTGCTGCTCATTAGCGCCAGCTAATACCGCAGCAGAATGGGAGGTGGCTTCAAATAAACGCGCGGTTTTGCGATAAATAACTTCCAAATATTGCTCTTTAGTAATGTTTGGATCATTACAATTAATTAACTGTTGCACTTCACCTTCAGCAATAACATTTGTTGCCGCTGACATGATAGTCAACACTTTAAACGATTCGGTGCGTACCATCATTTGAAATGATCGCGTATAGATATAATCGCCAACTAATACGCTAGCGGCATTACCAAAAAGTGCATTAGCGGTTGATTTTCCACGTCGTAAATCAGATTCATCAACCACATCGTCATGTAGCAATGTCGCTGTATGAATGAATTCAATAAAAGCAGCAGCAATAATGTGTTTATCGCCCTGATAATTAAGCGCCTTAGCAATTAATAATGCGATAACAGGGCGAATACGTTTGCCGCCGCTACTAATAATATAATTACCTAATTGATTAATTAAAGCGACATCAGAGCTAAGCTCTGCCTGTATTGCTGCGTTAACTTTTACTAAGTCATCTTTTATAAGATCGAGAATTTGATTCATTGATGGATTATTCATCAGCCTAACCGCTAAAAACAATAGAAATTTATTGACTATTATCTGATAAATCTTTTTGTGCAACAAGTTATTGATATATCATCTTTAAAAAAAAACTACAAATGATAAGCATTTTCATTTAAAATGCCATCCTTAAGTAAAAAATGATAATTATTATGAAGATTAACTTTGATATTGATATCAATACTGAAAAAGATCCGCAAATTGTTGCTCAGAAAAAGCCGAAAGGTACTTATTTATTTACCTCCCTTTCGGTCGCTTCACACTTATGCTTATTCGCCTTATTATTTAGCTCCGCACTATTTGCCAAAGATATCATTGTTGAAGAAGGAGACAACTCAATCAAAGCTGTGATGGTTGATTTATCACAATTAGCAGCGCCTGAACAATCTTTAGTTGAAGACAAACCTGAAATAAAAGGTGACAATAACAGTGATGTTATCGACAATAAACCTATTGAAGAAACACCAGTAGAACCAGTTGTTGAGCCAGAAGTTATTGAAGAAAAAAAACCAGAGCCAGAACCCGTTAAAATACCGGATAAACCAGTTATCACACCTGAAAAAGAGGTGGTAAAGCCACAACCCAAACCAAAGAAAAAACCACAACCGACACAAAAATCATCACAACAACAAGTTAGACAAGAAGTTGCAAGTGAAAATATGGCTAGCACTTCGGTCGCACCTAAAATATCGGATAATCGCCAATATTCGGCAAGCGCTTCTCCAATTAGTCGAAATCAACCAGAATACCCTAGACGAGCACTCGATATGCGTTTAGAAGGATATGTCATTGCTATGTTTGATGTTAATAGCGAAGGGCGTGTTGAAAATATCAGAATTATTGAAGCGCAACCCAATAATATTTTTAACCGATCGGTAATTAATGCCATGAAGACATGGAAATACAAACCTATTGCTGCACAAAATTTAAAAATCAAAATTGTATTTAATCGGGATAAATCAATTAATTTAGACTAATAATCAAACGCTAGACTATATACAATTCATTAACAATAATTAAACTAAAAGCCATAATCTTTTTAAACAATGATTATGGCACTTTTTATCACTCAATAACCGATGCTTTATTGGCCATCAGCTTTTCAATTTCACTAGGCTCTTTAGGTACAGCAGAAGTGAGCACTTCGTTACCCGATGAAGTAATTAAAATATTATCTTCAATACGAATCCCAATCCCTTTATATTGATCAGGTACATCGGCATTTTGGTTAATATATAATCCTGGTTCAACAGTCAACACCATACCTGGTTTTAAAAGATAAAGGCGATCACTTCCTACATCGTGAACATCAATGCCTAACCAATGCCCTAAACCATGCATATAAAATTCAGTATACGCCTTATCAGCGATCAATTTATCCACATCGCCTTGCATAATACCTAATTTTACCAATCCCTCGACCATAATTTTAATCACGGTCTGATTAACTTGGTTAATTGAGTTTCCGGGTTTTAAGAGCTTAATTGCGGCATATTGTGATGCCAGAACAATATCATAAATTTCACGTTGAGCCTGACTAAATTTACCGTTTATAGGGAATGTTCGCGTAATATCACCCGCATAATGCTGATACTCACATCCCGCATCAATGAGTACCAAATCACCCTCTTTCAATGGTGCACTATTATTTTCATAGTGTAAGATACAGCCATTATTACCGCTTCCAACAATAGTATTATAAGCAGGATATCGGGCACCATGACACGCGAATTCATATAAAATTTCTGCCTCTAAGTGATACTCATACAAGTTTGGCTTACATTTTTGCATAGCCCTTCGGTGAGCTTGAGCACTGATATCACAAGCCTGCCGTAAAATATTTATCTCAAAATCTGATTTAAACATTCGCATTTTATGCACAACAGGCCGCCAATCACTGATTGAAATTGGTTTTAAACCAGTGGATTTACCTTCTTTGATTAAAGCTCGTAATGCTTTTTTAATAATCTTATCCGCGTATTGATACTGCTCATCGGCATAATAAACGATATCTTTTCCCTTCAAGATTTTTGGTAAATTAGCATTAATGCTGTCAAAACAATAAGCCTCATCCACCCAAACTGTGTCTAAAGCAAGCGCTTGCCCTAAACGATAACCGGTCCATGTTTCAGCTAAAGGATCTTTTTTTCGATTAAATAAGACATAACGTGCCTGATTATCATGTTGTTTAATTACTACAAAAACCGCTTCTGGCTCATTAAAACAAGTAAAATACCAAAAATCACTATTTTGCCGATAAGGGTAATGCGTATCGTTACTTCGAACAACTTCTGGCGCTGCAAAGAAAAGTGCCACACTATTGGTTGCCATTTTAGCAAGTAATGTTTCACGACGATTACACAGTTCAGTTTTAATATCTGTATCTATCATTTTAATGATCCTAAAAAGAAATGATTATTCCAATTAATGAATAGTCGGTACAATATCTGATTCATTAAATTCATCGTAGCACAACATTGAGGTGATACGGACATACTCTTTAATTTCTTCAAAAGCAAAACCAAGTTCTTGCTGATCCTCATTTTCATCATAACCAAGCTTGACTATTTGACGTAAATCATAAATCGCTTCGCCAACATCACCTTTTAATCGGTTAATCGTTGGTTGAACTAAACCTATTCCCAGTAAAAAATGATTAACCCAACCAACTAATTCATCGATCTGCGAAAACAGATCATGCTCACTAAGTAATAACTCAAACTCAAAATTTTCATTAGAAAATTGCTGTTTGGTTAAATCATAAAGCTTTTTAATTTGTTGCTCTAATGGTTCTGCAATCGCCTCTCCATTATTTAACATATCCTTGACTAATGGACGCCAACTTTCATCATGATTACCACCCGCTAAAATCCCGGATATAAAACCATGTAATTCAGCAGCATTAATCCCAATGTTACATTCGATTAATTGACGATTTAATTCGTCATAGTTAATAGTATCAGTCATTACCCCACCCTGATCTTGTCACGTCAATAAAATGCACCCTGCACTTTCACTAATAATTAGTATATAATTCATACCTAGTTATAAATAATAAACAGGTTACCAAGCTTTATAAAGGAATTATTTTGAACATTGCAAGTTTATTCATCAAATTTCCCCTGCTATTTATCACGTTTGCTTTAACATTAACAGCCTGTAGTTCATGGTCATCAAACAAAGGTGTTATTATTCTCGATCTACGCGATAAAACCCATACCTATGTAAAAAGCCAAGATTTACCAAACCATTATAAATTAGGAACGAGTGAACAAGAACTGCAACGATTTGAAACATTCTGTGAGCAAGAAATTAAAATTTCAAAGCATGATGGTAGCGAAGAGGCCGTTTTTGAAAACATTAAACATGGTGTTCATGGGCAAGTTGAATTCAAAAAGTGTAGTGATAAGATCACTCGAATTTACCAATATTGATAAAATATGACTAATCTTGAGGTATTACTAAAAATAATATTAACTGTTTCAAAGTTATATTAAATCTTACTGGCGTTTCTGGCAGTTTTTATTTATATTGTTCGCGTAAATGATAATATTTTTGGGAGTAAAAATAACTATGTACAAGCAAGATGTCACAATTACTGCATCGAATGGTCTTCATACCCGTCCTGCTGCACAATTTGTCAAAGAAGCAAAAAACTTTAACTCTGAAATTACAGTTACATCCAATGGTAAGAGCGCAAGTGCTAAAAGTTTATTTAAATTACAAACTTTAGGATTAACACAAGGAACAACAATTACAATTTCTGCTGAAGGCGAAGATGAAAAAGAAGCAGTACATCATCTAGTAAAATTAATTCCAGAATTAGAATAATAACTCCCAATTAGCTATGAACAGTTTTAAAATTGAATAAGGATTAAATGTTATGGTATCAGGTATACTTGTTTCTCCCGGTATCGCTTTTGCAAAAGCGTTATTATTAAAAGAAGAGCCTATTGTTATTAATAATAAACAAATTCTTGATAACAAAATCGATGCAGAAATTGAACGTTTTAAAGAAGCTCGTCAAAAGTCTAGCGAGCAACTTAACGCTATCATGGAACGAGCTAAATCAACATTAGGTGAAGATAAAGCGGCTATCTTTGAAGGTCATATTATGCTTCTTGAAGATGAAGATCTTGAACAAGAAGTTATTTCACGAATCGAAAGTAAACACTCAAGCGCCGATGCGGCAGTACAATCTGTATTTGAAGCACAAGCAAAAGAGCTTGAAAATTTAGACGATGAATATCTAAAAGAACGTGCAGCAGACATTCGTGATATTGGTAAACGATTACTAAAAAATATTTTAGGCATCGAAATTGTCGATTTAAGTGCAATAAGCCAACCTTGTATTTTAGTTGCAACGGATCTTACACCCTCTGAAACCGCTCAATTAAATTTAGAAATGGTGTTAGGCTTCATCACTGATGCAGGTGGACGCACTTCACACACATCAATCATGGCTCGTTCATTAGAAATTCCAGCAATCGTGGGGACATCTAATGCAACACAAGAAATCAAACAAGGTGATTTTGTAATTTTAGATGCCATCAACAATGCAATTTACATCAATCCGGATCATTCAACTCAAGAAAAGCTAAAACAAGTTCAAGCAAAATATCTTGCCGACAAAGAAGAACTCGCTAAATTGAAAGATTTACCAGCTGTTACCCTTGATGGGCATCAAGTGGAAATTTGTGGCAATATTGGTACCGTACGCGATATCGCTGGTGCAGAACGTAATGGTTATGAAGGTGTTGGTCTTTATCGTACTGAATTTTTATTCATGGATCGTGAAAGTTATCCTGATGAAGAAGAACAATTTAAAGCGTATAAAGAAGTAGCACAAGCCACTAATGGTTTATCTGTCATCGTCCGTACTATGGATATTGGTGGTGATAAAGATGTTCCTTATATGCATCTTCCAAAAGAAGAGAATCCATTCCTAGGCTGGCGAGCGATTCGTATTTGCTTAGATAGAAAAGAAATACTTCATGCTCAGTTGCGCGCTATTTTACGTGCATCAGCATTTGGTAAACTTCGCATTATGTTCCCAATGATTATTTCTGTTGAAGAAATTCGTCTATTAAAATCAGAAATCAATATTCTAAAAGAACAATTAAATGCAGAAGGTAAAGCATTCGATAAAAATATCGAAATTGGTGTCATGATTGAAACGCCAGCTGCTGCGGTAATTGCACATCATTTAGCGAAAGAAGTTGATTTCTTTAGTATTGGTACTAATGATCTAACACAATATACATTAGCCGTTGATCGTGGTAATGAGCTTATTTCACACCTTTATAATCCACTTTCACCATCGGTATTAACTTTAATTAAGAAAGTTATCGATGCGTCTCACCAAGAAGGTAAATGGACAGGAATGTGTGGTGAGCTTGCTGGTGATGAAAGAGCCACTATCTTATTACTTGGTATGGGGCTTGATGAATTCAGTATGAGTGCGGTATCTATTCCGAAAATTAAAAAATTAATTCGTAATACTAATTACCAAGAAGCGAAAAAATTTGCAGATACAGCATTAGAAAAAGCAACAGCTAAAGAAATTCTTGATTTAATACAAACTTATACCGCTGAAAAGCAAATTTGTTAGGAGACAACGATGGGACTGTTCGATAAAATAAAGCAATTTGTGTCCGATGATAGTAAAAATAGCATCGAAATTATTGCGCCACTAAGTGGTGAAATTGTCAAAATCGAAGATGTACCTGATGTGGTTTTTGCTGAAAAAATTGTCGGTGATGGTGTTGCAATCAAACCTTCTGGGAATAAAATTGTTGCGCCATTAAGTGGTAAAATTGGCAAAATCTTCGAGACCAATCATGCTTTCGCCATCGAATCAGACGAAGGTATTGAGCTTTTTGTGCATTTTGGTATTGATACAGTAGAACTAAAAGGTGAAGGTTTTACACGTATAGCCGAAGAAGGTCAGCAAGTTAAAGTAGGTGATACAATTATAGAGATTGATTTACCATTACTGGAAAGTAAAGCAAAATCAGTCTTAACACCGGTTGTCATTTCCAACATGGAAACCATTGCCGAACTAACTAAATTATCGGGCACTGTCGAAGCAGGAAAAACACCAATAATGCGAGTTAAGAAGTAATTACTGATCTTGTTAGCTATAAAAAAAACCTTCAGTCCAAAAACTGAAGGTTTTTTATTGGTTCAACTATATTGAATCAATAAAATCAGATTAACGCCACTTTTTATACTGATTAATTAAGTTATTGGTTGATTGATCGTGAGAACTTACCGGCTTATCATCAGCCAATTCAGGTAAAATTCGACCCGCTAACTGCTTGCCAAGTTCAACGCCCCATTGATCAAAACTAAATATATTAAGGATAACACCTTGTGTGAAGATTTTATGTTCATACATCGCAACTAATGCACCGAGAGTATAAGGCGTAATTTTTTTCACTAAAATTGAATTAGTCGGTTTGTTACCTTCAAATACTTTAAATGGCACAACGGATTTAACTTCATCTAAACGTTTACCTGCTGCAATAAACTCTTGTTCAACTTGCTGCGCTGTTTTACCAAAAGCCAATGCTTCTGTTTGAGCAAAAAAGTTAGATAACAATTTTGGATGATGGTCCCCAACCGGATTATGGCTGATAGCTGGTGCGATAAAATCACAAGGGATGAGCTTAGTACCTTGATGAATGAGTTGATAAAACGCATGTTGCCCATTGGTTCCTGGTTCGCCCCAAATGATTGGACCAGTCGTATACGTTGTTTTATTACCATTACGATCAACACTTTTACCATTTGACTCCATATTTCCTTGTTGAAAATAAGCAGCAAAGCGATGCATATATTGATCATAAGGTAAAATAGCTTCGGTTTCAGCACCACAAAAGTTATTGTACCAAAGCCCTATTAACGCGAGTAATGCAGGAATATTTTTATCAATTGGCGCACTTTGGAAATGTTTATCCATAGCATGACCGCCAGCTAAAAATTGTTTGAAATTATCAAATCCAATAGATAAAACAATCGATAACCCGATTGCTGACCACGATGAGTATCGCCCACCGACCCAGTCCCAAAATTCAAACATATTTGCCGTATCAATGCCGAATTTTTCAACTTCTTTGGCGTTAGTTGATAACGCGACAAAATGTAATGCAACCGCTTTATCATCTTTTGCAGCATCAAGTAACCATTTACGTGCAGTTTGTGCGTTGGTCATGGTCTCTTGGGTAGTAAACGTTTTAGATGCAACTAAAAATAAGGTTGTTTCAGGATTTAATCCTTTGAGCGCTTCAACAATATGCGTACCGTCAACATTCGATACAAAATGCATGGTTAAATGATTTTTATAAGGGCGTAAAGCTTCTGTAATCATATGTGGACCAAGATCCGAACCACCAATACCAATATTGACAACATCGGTAATTGCTTTACCGGTATAACCTTTCCACTCACCGCTAATCACTTTTTTACTGAATGACGCCATTTTTGCCAGTACGGCATTAACGTCATCCATGACATTTTTTCCATCGACATAGATCGGGTTATTTTCTACATTACGCAATGCTACATGTAAAACAGCACGGTTTTCAGTACGGTTAATTTTTTCACCACTATACATCGCTTTAATTGCGCTATTTAAATCACATTCTTGCGCCAATTTGTAGAGAATGTCCAATGTCTCTTGTGTCACACGATTTTTTGATAAATCGACCAAAAATTCATCTTCAAATGGAATACTGAGTTTTTCAACACGATTAGGTTCATCTTTTAAGATCTGTGCAATAGTTTTATTATGGTGTTTTTGGTAGCTTGTTTGCAGTGACTTCCAAGCGGAAGTAGTAGTTGGATCAATTGACTTTAACATAATAAATTCCTTAAATAATATAGCATTACTAACCATAATATAACTATGACTAACATGATGCAAGATAAGGATCTTTTATCTTTTATTTTTAAATTAATCACGCTAAAAATTTATCAAAAGCGCTATCTAATGGTCCTTTCAAACAATTTTTCAATCTTCCTTCTGCAACATTGTCATCTGACTTGGCTTACCAAATATTCAGTTTTTGGGTTGCGAAGTTCGGGAAGTTCTTGTACTGAGTTTGACAGCGTTCTTAATGGGGATCAAATACCACAAAATCGGTGACACCACCGGCTACCTATCATCCCTTTGCCCCATGCGCCGACTTTTTGCAGTATTTTAATAAACTTACTTGCCTTCACTATAGGTATATACAAGATAACAAATTGACTCATGCCATTAGTTAACGCGCCAGCGATGAAACCTAAGTGAGGTGTATGGAAATTTAGCGTTTCACCAATCGATTTATAATGGATAATTTCTGCATAGACCCGAGGTAAAAAAACGGAAATACCCAATTAATTAAGGTGCTATCCCATAAAAATCAAAGTTGTTTTCTACCCATCTCGTATTCCGTCCAATGACAGAAAAATTCAATTTATAAAATAGACATCAAACGACATTACATAGATAGTGAATGATTAACACCAAACCAGTTAATTTAGTACTATTTCTTTAAATGAAGACATGATTTATTTTCACTTAATCATCAATAGTTAAATTACGTGTGGTTAAATCATATGGTGTTAATTGATAAACGTAATAGTTCAGCCAATTACTAAATAATAAATAAGCATGGCTACGCCATGTCGCTTTAGGAGCTAACTCAGGATTATTGTCAGGAAAATAGTTATAAGGTATTTGTGGATTAATACCGGCTTTTAAATCACGAAAATATTCATTAGCTAACGTGAAAGAATCATATTCCGGATGGCCAGTCACAAACGCCATACGTTTATCGGCTGTTGCCATTAAATATGGTCCGGTTATCTCAGATTCTGCCAAAATGGTTAAATCAGTGTAATGTTTAATTTTATCAACAGGAAAATCAGCATAACGCGAATGAGGGGCTAAGAAAGTATCGTCAAAACCGCGTGTTAAAATGGCATTAGGCTGAGCGATTTGGTGCTGATAAACCCCAGATAGTTTTTGGGTGCGTGTAAATTTTGGCAAATCATATAAAACATTTAACGCTGCTTGTACCGCCCAACAAACAAATAAGGTGGAAGTCACATGATCTTTCGCCCATTTGATAATTTCAGTCAATTTAGGCCAATAAACAACATCTGAAAATGCAACTTTGCCTAATGGCGCACCGGTAATAATAAGCCCATCAAAATTCTGATCTTTTATATTATCAAAATCACAATAAAAACTATTTAAATGCTCAGCCGGTGTATTTTTTGATTCGCGTTGATCAATACGTAATAGCTGGATATTAACTTGTAAAGATGAGTTGGAAAGTAAGCGTAAAAATTGATTTTCAGTCTCGATTTTTTTAGGCATTAAATTAAGAAAAAGAAGCTTGAGTGGACGAATTTCTTGAGTATTGGCCCGAGATGAAGTCATAACAAATACATTTTCATTACGTAATACATCAACCGCAGGTAATGAGTCAGGAATACAAATTGGCATAACAAAAGCTCCTAAAAACAATGAGTTATTTTTAAACACCTAAAATAGACGTCTAGAAATCCATATAGCTAAATATAGAGTGTTTTATATTATTTGTCGAGATTTTTATTTAATCAATTAGCTAACATAATTCACAAAAAATCATGAGAATAGTTAACCGTTATTATAGGATAGATGAAAGCTTATCGAGCTAAAGATGATATAAGAAAAATCAATACACGTTAAAAAGCTCGGGTATCAGTTCGCCAGCTATCTGCGGTTAACGCTTCACCAAAATAACTATTAATTAATTTTTGGGTAATATCGCTTAACGGCGATGCTAACACTTCTGCTGTGTTACCATACTCAACAACATCCCCATTATGCATAACTAAAATTTCATCACTAATATGCTTCATCATACCAATATCTTGTGTGACATAAACATAAGAAATATTATGCTCGGCTTGTAGTGATAACATTAAGTTAACAATTTGAGAACGCATTGAAATATCTAACGCCGCCAAAGCTTCATCAAGAATAATGACTTTAGGTTTTAATATTAATGCCCTAGCTAATGCGACTCGCTGTTTTTGCCCCGCCGCCATAACCGAAGGATAATAAGCAGCATGCTCAGGTAATAACCCAACTTGTTTTAATACATCACTAATTAATCTTTCACGCTCATAAGCATTATATTTAGTATTATGTTTTAAAGGTATTTCTAACAATTGACCAATGCGTAATCTTGGATCAAACGAACTTTCAACATGTTGAAATATCATGCGAATAAGTTGACAGCGATAATGATAATCGCCATATTCAACCTTATTACCGTCAAGCCAAATATCGCCACTATCTGGTTTTATCATACCAACCAACATTTTAGCCAACGTCGATTTTCCCGATCCATTTTGCCCAATAATGGCTAACGTTTTTCCTTCATTTAACGAAAAAGATACCGGATTAACAGCATTAATTAGCAGCGTACCCAACAAGCCTTTAGGTATTTTAAAACGCTTCGATAAATTACGCACTTTCAGTATTGGATTCATGATCTGTTCCTATTTTATATAACTACTCATCCATATTTAACGGAAAATGACAAGCAACAGAATGATCTTTTATCGAGATAAGGTCAGGTGCTTGAATACATTTTTTTTGAGCATAAGGACATCGTGGACCTAAACGACAACCGATAGGTAAGTGTTCGAGTGATGGAATTACACCCGGAAGTGTATTTAATGGGCTTTTGTGTGGCATAGCTTTACCAAAATCAGGAATAGCATAAATTAAAGCTTGAGTATAAGGATGATAAGGCGATTTAATTAAATCTTCGCTGTCAGCAATTTCAACCGTTTGCCCACAATAAAGGACATTGATCCGGTCGGTCCATCTGGTGACCATCTGTAAATCATGACTAATAAGTAAAATCGTCGTACCAATATTTTGATTCATACTGGCAAGTAATCTAAATATCTGCGCTTCTGTGGTTGCTTCCATCGCATTAGTTGGTTCATCCGCAATTAATAGTTTAGGTTGATTGGCTAACGCAATAGCAATCATGACTTTTTGGCACTCACCTTCTGTTAATTCAAACGGGTAAGATTTTAATATCTCTTTATGGTGTTTAATCCCTACTCGGTGCAGTAATTCAACTGCACGATTTTTGCGCCAAAATAGCCGCTGCCACCAATGTCCTTTAAACGTTCGCCTTGGAATTGCATCAACTAATTGCTGGCCAATTTTCATAGACGGATCTAAACAAGATTGTGGTTCTTGAAATATCATCGAAATATGTGCGCTAATGACCTTGCGACGTTGCTTTGTCGTTAGTTTAAGTAAATCAATATCATTAAAATAAAAACGATCGGCTGAAATCTTCCAATTATGATTCGTCACACCCAAAATAGCTTTAGCAATCAGACTTTTACCTGAACCCGATTCACCCACTAATCCACGAATTTCACCTTCTGATAATTTCAAATTAACACGATCTATCGCGCGTAATAGTCCATCTGGGGTGATAAATTCAATGGTTAAATTGCGAATATCTAACAAAGCCATAATTAATGTCCTGCTCGACGGCCATATAAACCAAAATTGAATAGATAAACAAACGTAATTGTCGCAGACACCGCTAAACCTGGAGCTAGAAATGCTAAATAATTACTATCAATAATATCTTTCATTTTAAACATCATCATACCTAAATCTGGTCGTGAAAGATCGTTGGCAAAGCCTAAAAAAGTGATAGTCGTTATGGCTAAAATAATTGAACCAAATAGCGAGACAATCTCAGTCAAATATACAGGTAAAATATTAGGTAAAATATAATGATTTAAAATTGAAAATGGCGATAAGCCATCAAGACGATATGCCGTGATATAAGTTTTATTCCATTCATTAATCGCCCGTTGATGAATATTATAAATAAAACGTGGCGTATAGGATAAGCCAACGACAAATAACATATTGGTGATATCATCTTCCCATAATAAGCTAATGACAATCACACCTAATAGTGGTGGAACTACCATACAAAATCGAAAAATAAATATGACAAATGGGCGTATAAACGAAACAAAAAACATAAGGTAATTAATTAAACCACCAATTACTACCACATAAAATACCGCTTTTAGTGTCATTGATATTGTGGAACGATATCCAATAAGCAGATAATCAAAAATATCTTGCCCATTAGCATTGGTACCTAAAATATGATTCAAATCCCCATTTGCCCACCAAGCTGGCGGTAATAATGTTGGATAAATAGGATTTAAATTGGCATGAAAAAACCACTTCGTTGATAACGCCACAAAAGCGATAGCTAATATGCCATAAAATCCGACAATTGAATAAAGATTACTATGCAATCGATTAAAGCATAATTTTATGTTTTTAAATAATTGTGCAACCTTAGACATAGTGTTCCTTATGGCGCAAAGGATAGATAGCAATTGCCGTAATATCGCCTAATAAGGTGAGTAGGCTTATTACAGTACCACAAGCAAGAATCGCAATAGAAATAATAAAATAATTATGGTGATGATAAGCAATCATCACCCATTGCCCTAATCCCACTCGATTGAATAGAATTTCAATCACCATCGTTGAAAATAATAGTGTTGTTGTATTGTAAGTCAATTGTGGAATTGTCGCAGGAATGGAATTAGGTAACAAATGGCGACGTAAAATTTTAAAAGGTGATCGCTCCCGAATAATCGCCATTTTAATATAATTTTGTCGTGAAGTACTTTTAACATTTTGACTGACTAACTGAATCGTCATAATGCTCGGTTGAATGGCTAAAATAATGATAGGCAATAACAAATGATGCAACTGATCAAGCAGAGCGGGTAATTTGACTTTTTTAGATGAAATTAATATATCCAACAAAGAGGTACCAGTAATAGATGGTGATACATTAAAATTCATTGATACCGACCAAGTAGGCGATAACAAGTACATAATAATGATAACCAGCATAACGATTGGGCAAGAATATAGCAATAAACTCACTAAACGAATGGCGGTATTTAACCAGTTAATATTGCTTAAACCCAGAAAGATACCTAAAGGTAATCCAACAAACAAAGCGACCAATAAAGCCAAAATACAAAGTTCAAATGTTGCCAACAGTGTATGAAAAAACGGCACAGTTTCACCTGTTATCAATTTAAACTGCCCTTGAAGCAATTGCTTAAAAAAAGCACTGTAGGCATCAACAAAACTTAGACTATTGAAATTAAACATTGAATTAGGCGCAAAATAGACTAAACAGAAGCTAATCTGAGCCAATACGCAGATAATAAATAAAAACGTCACTATTTTTTTGAAAATATAGATAATCATTGTTTATCTTTATCGCTAGTATAAATAAAACACGGTAGTAGCTATTACCGTGTTTTATTTAGTTGATTGATTAATCAGGTATAACCGGTTTACTTGCTGCGGCATAAGCATGATCTTGCGCACTTAAACCGCCAGCATTACCTTTTCCTTGATATTGATAATCCGCTTCTTGACGTGATTTTATACCCGTTTCCGATATCACATAATCAGGTGCAGGGGCTTTTGTCATCACTGACGAAGAGTAGCCGGTTGAATGCGTAATTGTATTATCCAATTTACTCTCATTGGTATTTTGTTCGATATCATTAAAATCAAACTGCAAATTACCTTCAGGTTGATTCGATACTGACACCGTATCATTAACCACTGGACCATCACTTGCCACTTGATCTTCTTTAATAATAATCGGCAATAATAATGAAGGTATCACTGCCACAGCAGCATTAGGTTCATCCTGAGTCAATTGACTATAATCAATCGATACGCGTCCTAAAGCTAATTCTAATGATGCCGCAGCAAATGGCAACGGCATTGGTGACTGCTTAAGTTCAGTATTTTTAACTCGTCGCTTATTACGTTGACCGTTCATACGTAAATGCCTTGATGTACGTCGTTGGCGTTTAGGTTGTACATCAGCAATAACATTATTATCCGTTGGTTCAGCGGCAATAACTGGCAACAATAAAGTTGGAATAATGACTCTTTCATTTGTTGTTCCGCTTTCAATTTGATGTTGAGTAATTGTCTCAACATTTTTCACGCGAACGCTTTTGGTTAATGTGCGCTGTTGTCGTCTTGGTTTAACCTCTTTTGGCTTACTTGGTGCTGTTTCGTTCGCCACTTTATCTGCTTTCGTTGCATTAACAGCAGTTGCCGAATTTGCATGACTATTTTGTTTACTTCGACGATGATTAGTTTTATTACTCGCTTCTTTTACTACAGCTTCAGAAGAAGATGGCGTTGTCACTAACTCATTATTGGCGTTATTGACGGTATTATTTTGACGATTATTACGTTGACGCCTGTTATTTGAACGCTGATTATCGCGTCGTTTGGCCGGTTGAGGTTTGACTTCTGGCTGTGGTTTTTCTTTTTCACCTGCAAATAATTGGCGTATCTTACCGAATAACCCACCGAAAAAGCTTCCTGAATTTTCAGCTTTTTTAGTTTCAACCTTAACTTTTGTAATGGTACTAGCTTCGACTTTAGGACCTGATAAGACCGCTTGTTCAACAACCACTTCCGTTGCCTGATCTTCTTCCTCTTCTTCAAGTTCACGGATCAATTTAGGCAGATTATAACTTAGTACATCAGTCTCTTCTCCACTTCGTTTACGAATCACTTTATAAAGTGGCGTTTCCATCTCTTCATCACCTGCTATGACAATTTTCACATCTGGGTGCATTCTTTCAATATTAGTGATGGCGCGACGTTTTTCATTAAGTAAATAACTGGCAATAGGAACAGGAACAATTACATCAATCTGAACAGTATTATCCTTCATTGCCTCTTCTTGGATTAATCGCAAGATAGAAAGTGATAATGAGTTATTATCACGAACCGTACCCGTCCCTTGACAGCGAGGACAGATATGATGCGTGGCTTCTCGTAATGAAGGGCTTAAACGTTGACGTGACATTTCAAGTAAACCAAAGCGCGAAATACGAGTGGTTTGAATCCTTGCACGGTCAGTTTTCATCGCTTCTTTTAAACGATTTTCAACTTCGCGTTGGTTACGAATTGGGGTCATATCAATAAAATCGATAACAATTAACCCACCTAAATCGCGCAAACGTAACTGACGGGCGATTTCCTCTGCGGCTTCAAGGTTAGTATTAAACGCGGTTTCTTCAATATCACTACCACGGATTGATTTGGCTGAGTTAATATCTATCGCGGTTAAAGCTTCGGTTGCATCAATAACAATCGAACCACCAGAAGGTAAGCGAACTTCTCGCTGGAATGCTGATTCAATTTGTCCTTCGATTTGGAAATGATTAAATAACGGCACATCACCATCATAAAGTTTTAATCGGCTAACATATTCTACTCGCCCTAAATCAACAAGCCGTTTTTTAGCAATTTCAAGCACTTTAGGATTATCAATTAAGATATCGCCCACATCATCACGCAAATAATCACGAAATGCCCGAGTAATAATGTCACTTTCTTTATGAATTAGGCTCGGCGCTGGATGATTTTTCGATTCGTTTTGGATCGCTGTCCAATAGTTAACTAATGCATCTAAATCTTGCTGTAACTCTTCTTGGCTTTTACCTACACCAGCAGTTCTAGCAATAACGCCCATACCTTTAGGTTTTTCAATCGCATCAATAATCCGTTTTAAATCGGCTCGCTCTTCACCCTCTATTCGTCGTGAAACCCCACCTGCACGAGGATCGTTTGGCATTAAAACTAAATAACTCCCCGCTAAACTAATGTAAGTGGTAAGCGCTGCACCTTTTTTGCCACGAATTTCTTTTTCGATTTGAATTAAAACTTCTTGGCCTTCTTGTAAATTTTTAATACTTCGACGACCAGTCACATTAGAGGGGAAATAGCTATCAGCAATCTCTTTTAGGGGTAAAAATCCATCACGTTCACCACCATAAGAAACAAAAGCCGCTTCCAAACTTGGATTAATTTTAGTAATTTTGCCTTTATAAATATTGGCCTTTTTTTGCTCATGCCCAAGACTTTCGATATCTAAATCATATAAGCGTTGGCCATCAACAAGAGCAACACGCAGCTCTTCTTGCTGGGTTGCGTTGATTAGCATTCTTTTCATTATTCTACACTCTTAATTAATCTTAATTAATTGTAGGTAGAACCTTACTATTAATAAGTGCTTATTTTCACAATGATCATTAATGGTACTTAACTAAATATTTTGATATGGTATTCATTATTTTAGTTGTGTTATTTTTGTTATTATTTTATGTGAATCCAATATCTGTTACACAATATCTATACAAAATTTTAGGCATCATTAGAATTCAAAAATCTTGCATACTTTTTGAACTATTCCTAAACATATAATTCATCGATATTATTACTTTGGTTAATTTGCAAACCGCAGTGAGGTTATCGACCTTGGCTAACAAACTAAATCTTTATGTGATTGTTTAAAATAAACATATTATTTAATTATAATGATTCTACTTACGCTATTTTATTTTTGATAAATTGTAATGTCTAACGCCATTGCTGCATTACAAGGATAAAAAATCCTGTCTTATTATTAACGTTTCAGCAAAGGATAGCAAGTAAATTAAACTTCAAATTTTATAGATAGTTAGCAAGTTATTTTAAATGCCTTATAAATACTGTTGAGTCAATAGTCAAAAACTAAGCTTATTCCCAATATACTTTATACTAAAACATCATAATAACCTGAAATATTTTTACAGTTTTTTTATTCTGTGATTGATAACGCAAAATCGAGAATCAAAGCTCACTCGCTTAGTGCATATCTAAATCGATTGAGTATAATGACTGTCAAACAATGGTTAAAGAGAACACCTTACTTTATGGATAATTGTGAAAAAAATGCATTAGTCGAATTTACTTCACGTTGGATACATCAATTTGATGGCGCGCCGCACAATGACGAACTCCACGCTCTGCCCTCTCCTTGTATCATAAAAACCCAAAATTTATCGGTTTATTGGCAACCTTTTTTATTACAGCCACCGAAAAATCTAATGATTATTGAACAAGTCGTTGGTCTTAAATTACACCCAAGTGCTCATCTTTTTTATGGTAGCCAATATGCTGGCAATATGAGTGCAATCTTTGACAATATTGAATTACTCTTAATACAAGCTTGGAATGATGATGATTTTTCGAATCTGGAACAAAATTTAATTGCGCATCTAACCCAACAAAAAAAATTAAAAAGGATCCCCACTATTTTTATTGCGTCAACCAATGACAGTACCGAAATTATTGCAATAAATAATTTAACAGGGGAAGTCGTCAAAGAGGATTTGATTAGTGGAGAATTGACAACGTTAAGTCAGGATTTAACCGCTTTTTTAAATAAATTAATTGTTACTTGTTAAACAATAATTGTATACCAATAACGCATTAATTATATAGATAATAAACAAAATTAACTATTATCGAAATTGTATCTTACAAAATAATGTGTATATAATGCATTGAAAGTCATTAGATCAGATAGGTGAATTATGTTTGAAAATTTAACAGCAGCTCCCGCCGATCCCATTTTAGGATTAGCAGATCTTTATAATAAAGATGAACGCACTAACAAAATTAATCTTAGCGTTGGTGTTTACAAAGATGAAACAACTAAAACACCTATTTTAGAAAGTGTAAAAAAAGCAGAACACTTTTTATTAACTGATGAAACGACCAAAAGTTATTTACCTATTGATGGTGTCAATGCTTTTAACGTAGCAACTCAAAAACTTCTGTTTGGTCGTGAAAATGAACGTGCAAGAACCGCGCAAGCGCCGGGTGGAACGGGTGCATTACGAATTATGGCCGACTTTTTAGCACGCCGAACTAAAGTAAAACGAGTTTGGGTCAGTAATCCATCTTGGCCAAATCATCGCAGTGTATTCCAAACAGCAGGGCTTGAAGTGCGTGAATATCATTACTATGACCCACAAAACCATGAACTTAATTTTGATGCAATGATGAGTGATTTAAGTCTAGTTGCAGCTGGTGAAGCTGTGCTATTTCATGGTTGTTGCCATAATCCGACAGGCATTGATCCGACCACAGAACAATGGCAAGCCATTGCCGATTTAGCCTTAAAAAATGGTTGGTTACCGCTTTTTGATCTGGCTTATCAAGGTTTTGGTCAAGGCATTGAAGAAGATGTTTACGGATTAAAGTTGTTTGTCGAAAGTCAACCAGAACTACTGATTGCTAGTTCTTATTCAAAAAACTTTGGCCTGTATAACGAACGCGTTGGCGCATTTACCTTAATTGCTGCCGATAGTGAAATTGCCGATCGCGCTTTTAGCCAAGTTAAAACCATTATTCGAGCAAATTACTCAAATCCACCTGCGCATGGTGCAAAAATCGTTTCTTATATTTTAAACAATGATGAATTAAAAGAAGAATGGATAGATGAATTAACCAATATGCGACAACGTATTCACCGTATGCGTCAATTATTTGTCAAAACCTTACAAGAAAAAGGCGCTAACCAAGATTTTAGTTTCATCGCTAAACAAAATGGTATGTTCTCATTTAGTGGTTTAAGTGAAGAACAAGTACTAAAATTGCGTAACGATTATGGCATTTATATTGTCAATTCAGGACGAATTAACGTTGCAGGCATGACGTTAGATAACATGTCAAGACTGTGTGAATCAATTGTAGAGGTTTTATAAAATTTATTTTGCTATAAAATTGGGGTGAATTAATTCAATCTTTCATAAGATAAAATTAGTATCACCTACCGATTTTTTAGCAACTGCACCATATTACTGAAAATATAGCGGCTTGATAGCACTATTTTCTGACCTTTTAAGGCATTGTATAACATCCATCCATAATTATCGTGCCATTATTCACAATATTGCTTCTTAAAATATCTTCTCTACTACAACACATAACACGATATTCCTTTTAGTTATAACAATAGACAAACTGATTATTAGACGATGATCGAATTATTATGAATAATTATTAAACAGAGTAGAGAATAATTATTGAGGGTGATTTAGTGGCATCACACGTTATAGATTTTTTGATTTTAGGTAATAATTTTGGCACGAGTGAAATGCGCGCCATTTGGTCAGAACAACATCGTTTAGAAAAACAAGTACAAGTTGAAGTCGCCCTGGCGCAAGCACAAGGTGAACTGGGTGTGATACCACGCGAGGTTGCTGATGCAATTATTGAAAAAGCCGATGCTTCTCAACTATCTATTGAACAAATAGCCGATGAGGCCGCTAAAGCCAAACACTCCTTAATGTCAACCATCAATGCACTGCAAAAACAAGTCGGCGAAGCAGGTCAATTTATTCATTATGGCACAACGACCCAAGATATTGTTGATACGGCGACAGTTTTACAACTAAAACAATCATTTGCAATAATTGAGCGTGATACCAAACTGATCGCGAATGAACTCAAACGGTTAGCCAAACAATATCAATATTTACCGATGGTTGGGCGTACTCATGGTATGCAAGCACTTCCAACAACGTTTGGCTTTAAGCTTGCAGTTTGGTTAGATGAGTTTGTTCGCCACTTACAACGGTTAAATGAAATTAAACAACGAGTACTGGTCGGTAATATCAGTGGCGCAATTTGTACCTATGCATCAATGGGTGAGCTAGGGCCGAAAATTGAACAGCAGGCATTAACCTTACTCGGTCTTAATACTCCGAATATTGGCTGGCAAGCAGCTCGTGATCGGTTTTCAGAATACGCATCAGTCATCGCCTTAATCAGCGGCACACTCGGTAAAATTGGTAATGAATTTTATAATTTAATGCGTACTGAAATTAATGAGGTAGAAGAGCCTTTTTCAGACGGAAAAATTGGCTCAACGACCATGCCACATAAACGCAATCCAGCAGCACTAGAAGGTCTTGCCAGCTTAACGGCGCCATTATTAAAAAGTGTGGCGCTAATTCATGAATCAATGAAAGTTGAACATGAACGTGACGCCATGAGCTGGCGAGCTGAGTGGATCGCCCTGCCTGAAATTAACCTTTATATTTCTGCACAATTACAAACAGCATTAGCTGTTTTGAAAGGTTTAAAAGTCAATGCCGAACAAATGCTCACCAATTTGTCATTACAAAATGGCTTATTACTGTCAGAGAAGGTCATGTTTGAAATCGGTAAACGGTTAGGTAAACAGACAGCACATCATTTAGTTTATCAAAATGCAATGAAGGCTTTTGAACAGCATCGCCCCTTTAAAGCGGTATTATTAGAAGATCCCAACTTGAACCAAGAATTTACCGATACTGAGCTTGAAAACTGGTTAAATCCAATTAATTACTTAGGATCAGCATCCGAAAAAGTCCAGCAAGTGATTGATTATGCGGATAAAAGCGGAGTGTTAATATGATTTTTCGCTTGATGACTTATGATGATATTCCTGCTTATCAAACGTTATTACACAATGCCTATCAGGCAGTCAGTCAATTAGGCATTCATTTTGCCGCTGCGACTGTTGACCGATTTACCATTGCCAATCACATTGAATCGAATGCGGTGTATGTTACTGAAAAAGATAGCGAATTAGTATCAACGTTGAGTATTCGCTTTCCTTGGGGTAATAATCCTGGACCTTATGGCTTACCCCATTTAGGCTGGTTTGCAACCAATCCCCAATATAAAGGTCAAGGCTATGGCAATGCATTATGGGACTGGGTAGAAAATCAAATTTTAATCAATCAATTAAAATTACCTGCGGTTACATTAGGTACTGCACAAAATCATCCTTGGTTAGCACAAATTTATATCAATAAAGGTTATCGTCCGATTGGTCAAGCTGACTTAACACCAGATCACACTACACTTTATTTTGAAAAAATACTTAATCATAAAAATTATACTCAATGGAAATCAAGGAGTAATTAACGATGAGAACAATAAAAACGATAGTATCGGCCGTATTATTTGCAAGCTTGACGTTACTAGTTGGTTGTGATGATAAAGCGACCAATCAAGCAACAGAACAAAAGGTCATTAAAGTTGGCTCGACAGGACAAAGCTATCCAAATGGCTTCAAACAAGACGGCAAGTTAATTGGTTTTGATGTGGAAGTGACACAAGCGATTGCTAACGAGTTAGGCTATCAAGTTGAATGGGTCATTGCTGAATTCGGTGGCTTAATGGGGCAGTTCGATTCAGGGCGATTAGATACCATTGCCAATGCTGTTGCAATAACGCCGGCCCGTCAAGCCAAATACGATTTTTCCAATGCTTACAGCTTTTATGGTAGCCAAATAGTTACACATAAAGATAATCAAACCATTAATACTCTTTCTGATTTTAAGGGTAAAACTATTGCTGGCGTGCTGGGTTCAAATCACATTAACAATTTGAAAAAAGCATTCCCAAATAATGAAGTCACAATTAAAACTTACGAAACAAGAGACGGCGCAATGTATGACACTGAATATCAGCGTGTTGACGGTTATGTAAATTCTAAACCAATTTTACTTGCTGAAATTAAACGAAAAAATTTACCGTTTAAATTAGTCGGTGAACCAATAACTATCGAACAAGTAGCGTTCCCATTTAGTAAAGATGAAAAAGGTAAAGCACTACGTGAAAAATTCAATCAAGCTTTAGAAAAATTACGTGCAAATGGAACATTGAAAAATCTATCAATTAAATATTTTGGCGAAGATATTACCTCATGAATTTTAACATAGACTATTTTTTAGGTGTGTTCCCGCAGATTTTACCTTATTTGCCAGTAACACTCTTTATTTCTATCGTATCGATTATTTTCGCCATTGTTTTAGGACTCGCTATCGCACTAGTAAGAAACAATAACATTGTTATTGTCGATTCGATTTTTTCGCTGTTTATTTCGCTATTTCGAGGGATCCCTTCAGTTGTTTTACTATTTATTATCTATTATGGCTTACCCCAAATTTTTCCTGCATTAAAACAGATGGGCGCAACTACAGCGGCCATTATCTGCTTTAGCCTAAAATATTCAGCGTATTTAGCCGAAATTTTTCGGGCAGGATTAACATCAGTCGATATTGGTCAAAAAGAGGCAGGACTTACATCAGGTTTAAGTATCTTTCAAGTTTATCGAGGCATAATATTGCCACAAGCTATGGTCAACGCTCTGCCAAATACTGGTAATATGTTTATCTCTTTACTTAAAGATTCATCCGTGGCTTTTTTTGTTGGTGTGCAAGAATTACTTGCCGCAGGGAAGATGTTAACGGCAAACTCTTTTCTTTATTTTGAAACCTACTTAGCGGTGGGTATTGTCTATTGGCTAACTGTTGTTGCTTATTCTTGGATACAAAAACAGTTAGAACGTAAACTCACCAAGCCCTATCATCGTTAAGGAGCAAAGGAATGATTTCTGTATCTCATTTATCTAAACGGTTTGCTGATAATGAAGTGCTAAAAGATATTAACTTGCAGGTAAAACAAGGCGAAGTTGTCGCTATTATTGGCCCTTCTGGTTCAGGAAAATCAACATTATTACGTTGTTTAAATTTACTGGAAAAACCCAATACAGGTACAATTCGTATCGGTGAGGTTGTTCTTAATTGTAATCAGTACAGCCATAAAGATGAAAGCAATTTACGTAAACAATCTTCCATGGTATTTCAACACTATAATTTATTTAAAAATAAAACAGCGTTAGAAAATATTACCTACCCACTTAGGGTGGGTAAAAAAATGAATAAAAATCAGGCTAAAGAGCTTGGCATATCACTATTAACCCATGTAGGCATGCTCGAATATGCAAATCAGTACCCAAGTACTTTATCCGGAGGTCAACAACAGCGGGTTGCCATTGCTCGAGCATTAGCGGTGAGGCCCAAAGTACTATTATTTGATGAACCTACATCAGCGCTCGATCCTGAGCGGGTACACGAAGTATTACAAGTCATGTTACAACTTGCTAAAGAAAACATTACCATGATCATTGTCACGCACGAAATGGAATTCGCCAAATATGTCGCTGATCGTATCATTTTTATGGCAAATGGTATCATTATAGAAGAAGGTGTAGCTAAATCTGTTATCGATAATCCACAACATGCCCTCACGCAACGCTTTTTGCGCCAATTAAGCGACGATATTAATTTCGAAATTTAGTGAATACCTTGTTCATTGAATAAAAGTCAGAAATCATTCTATCGCTTAAAGGGTTAAAGCGTTAACCAATGTCGTTTAACAAATTGGTCAACGCTTAGTCCTGTAGCCAATTGATAGATATCTTTCACTAAATTATCGGCTTTTTGTTCGTTCCCTACTGCTTTTTTTAATTTTAACTGCATCTCAAGCTTGGTATAGGGATTGTTTGGGGAACCTTTAGGGCTATCAATCCGCTGACAAATTGTATTTCCAGAATTAAAATGAATCTCTACCACAACATAGCGTCCAGTATAAGCGCCTGGTTGTGCGGTAACATCTATCTGACAGCTATCTTGAGTTTGATAGGTACGTTGCATTTTTTGCATCAATTTATGGATATTCTTTGGTATAGGATTTGAGGAAAATTGTTCAAAATCAAGTGGGATCCCCAATAGCGTTAACGCTAAAATATATTCAGCAGAAAATCGCCCCTGTTCCGCTAGGGTTGGTGATGAATAAATTAGCGCGGCATCACTGTTCGGTGGTGCAAAGAAAATTGTGATATGAGATATATCATGACAATTAAATTGTGGATGCTGAAACAGTAATTGTCCCGCATCAGCTATATATGCAGCTGCAGAACAGTAAGAATAAGTCTTAAACCATAATCCAGGGTTAGCGATCTTCCAACTTTTGCCCCATTGATTTAATCTAAAATTACCATTACCTTGCCCATAAACCGCTAGAAACCCTAATTTGTCATCGAGAAAATCTTTATCAGCCGATATCCCAATACTTAACCATGCAATAGACTGGATCGCCTGTTGAGCCGCTAATCCTGCATGTAAAAATTTAATCGGTGTGCCCATGAGTAAGCGCATTCCTGACGCTTGAGTTGCTGCTAACGCTAATGCTTGAGATATAAAAGGCATATCATACAAATAACAAATTGCTGCCGTTGCTGCCATTGCCCCGAGCGTAATAGTTGTATGCCAACCTTTTTCATAATGCTGTGGATTGACGCTTTTACCTAATAAAGCCATGACTTCAACACCAATAATATACGCGGTTAAAAACCGGTGTCCATTCAGATCAATCGCGTTTCGGTTGTCTAATCGAATACTGGCAAACAGTGCCGATAAAATAACAGCCGAAGGATGTCCTCGCACATCAGCATGCACATCATCATAATCTAAGCAGTGCGCTTGATAGCCATTAAATAAGGCAGCCTGGCGTGCTGTTGCCAATTTTTTTTGCCCAACCAGCCAAGATCGGGCATGCCCACCTTCATCCTCTATCCACGCCAAGAGCTTTTGTGCATCACTATCATCATGCGCTTGTAAACTACATGCAAAATAATCAATCACACCATTAATCGCACACTCAATTGTGTGAGGATCAGTAATTAGCGGTGTATTTTTTATTAAACAACTTAACTGTTTGCCTAAATTCATTCGCTGCTCATTAAAACGGTTTGATTTACTTACTCATTAAAATAACCGATAACCAGTAATAAATTAAAGATTATAAAATTATATTTTTATAACTAAAAATCATTAGATTATACAGTTGCATTGATATAGGCTTTCTTGAGTAAAATTTTATATGTTAAACTAAATCACCTTTGAGTTATCCATATCAGAAACTAGCAAGTTTTATTATGTCAATTTGTTATATTGCCTTAGGAAGTAATTTACAAGATCCCCTTGCGCAAGCAAAACAGGCTATTACAGCTTTAAAACAATTGCCCAAGACTCATGTTGTCGATGTTTCACCTTTTTACCGGAGTAAACCGCTAGGTCCTCAGGATCAAAATGATTATCTTAATGCCGTAATTAAGCTATCAACGTCCTTATCGCCCATTGAATTGTTGGATCAGTTACAATCGATTGAACAATCACAAGGGCGCGTTCGCAAAGAAAATCGTTGGGGAGCAAGAACGTTAGATCTTGATATTTTGTTATATGATGAGTTAATCATGAACACTGAACGATTAACCATTCCACATTACCATATGAAAAAAAGAGAATTTGTTCTTTATCCCTTATTTGATATCGCTCCAGACTTAGTCTTACCTGATAACGATAACTTGTATGACTTAGTCAAGAAATGCCCCGAAAATGGATTAAAAAAGTGGGATAATTGATTATTTCGATTAATAACATAGAGTTGTCACATTTTATTTCGATTTAAGCAAAAAAAAATTAAAAAAAATTTGCCAACGGCTAATTTATTGCTATAGTTTACCGCTTGCAAATAATCTGTACTTAAGGGGATTGCTGTGAAAAAGGAACAAAAAGTAAATACATCTTCTCTAAGCCTGCTTTCAATTGCGGGACTTGAGCCTTATAAAGAGGCCAAAGACGAGGAGTATATGAATCCTAAGCAATTGAAGCATTTCAAACTCATCTTAGAAGCGTGGCTTGCTCAATTACAAGGTGAAATGGGAAAAACTGTTTCACACATGCAAGATGAAGCTGCAAATTTTCCAGATCCAGCTGACCGAGCAACTCAAGAAGAAGAATTTAGCCTGGAATTACGTGCTCGTGATAGAGAACGAAAACTGATCAAGAAAATTGAGAAAACATTAAAGAAAATCGAAACCGATGATTTTGGTTATTGTGAGTCTTGTGGCGTAGAAATTGGCATTCGTCGCTTAGAGGCAAGACCTACGGCTGATTTATGCATCGATTGTAAAACACTTGCTGAACTTCGCGAAAAACAGATGGGTATGTAAACCTATTTGTTAAAACTCACTATTTAACAACTATGTCTAAGCGCTATATTGGTCGCTTTGCACCGTCACCATCCGGACCTTTACATTTTGGTTCGTTGGTGACCGCCTTAGGTAGCTATTTACAAGCAAAATCAAAGCATGGTAAGTGGCTCGTTCGAATTGAAGATATCGATCCGCCAAGAGAAGTAAAAGGTGCATCATCCTTAATATTAAAAACGTTAGACGCACTCAACTTATATTGGGATGACCACGTCCTTTATCAGTCCGCATGCAGTGAACGCTACCGAGCTGCATTAAACCAGTTACTACAAAACCAACAAGCCTACTATTGTAATTGCACAAGACAACGAATACAGTTATTGCCTAACGGATTTTATGATGGTTTTTGCCGCCAACAACACTTAACGCTAAAGGATGATCAACCATATGCGATACGTTTAAAGCAAAATCACCCTATTTTTGAGTTCACAGATAAAATTCTAGGTTTACAAAAAATTGCAGCAATAAATGCGAATGAAGATTTTATTATTCATCGCAAAGATGGTTTATTTGCTTATAATTTAGTAGTGGTACTCGATGACCATCAACAAGGCATCACCGAAATTGTCCGCGGCGCAGATTTATTGCCCGTTACTGGTAAACAAATATCACTTTATCAGCTTTTTGGTTTTAACGTTCCCAGCTACTGCCACCTGCCTTTAGTGCTGGATAATAATGGCAATAAATTATCTAAACAAAATCACGCTAAAGCCATTGAACTTAGCAATACTCAATCAATCACTGCGCAAGCATTACAATTTTTAGGTCAACCTTTACCGCTTGATTGGCAAGATGCAACTCAGCAACAGCTACTTGATTGGGCAATCAGCCATTGGAATCTCGCATTAATACCGAAACAAAATAAGCCATTATCCACCAATGTAGGATAAATTCGGCGTAATACCAACTTTATGTTGGTGCAATAGATGTTTTTCAGGTTTTATCATTAGTGAGGCTAAAATTCGTGCTTTTAATTGTGCTTTTTGTTCAGAACTAGCCAGCAAATCACGCAAATCTACTGCGGCATCACCAAATAAACAATAATGCAGTTTACCGATTGAAGAGACCCTTAAGCGATTACAACTTTTACAAAAATCTTTTGAATAAGGCATAATCAAACCAATTTTACCCAAGTATTGAGGATGAAAATAAACTTTAGCTGGACCAGATAAAGCTTGTTTAGGCTGTAACTGCCAACCTTGTTCAATGAGCTGTAATTCAATGGAGTGACCCGCTAAATGATAACGATTAAAAAGGTCTTGGCTTTCACCGGTTTCCATAAGTTCAATAAAACGTAACTCTACCGGACGCTGTTTTATCCAAGCTAAATAATCGCTCAATTTATCATTCATATTTTTCATTAATACAGTATTAATTTTAACTTTTTTAATACCTACTTCTAATGATTTTTCCACCCCTTGCAATAGTTCTTTAAGTTTATCTTGACCTGTAATTAATTTAAATAAATGGGGTGAAAAACTATCAATACTAATATTAATCGAACTCAGTCCAGCTTGATGCCAATGATGAACATTTTTTAATAAACGTGAACCATTAGTCGTCACCGCCACATCGCGAACACTAGGATAAGAAGCGATCATTGATAAAATATCGATAAAATCTCGACGTAAGGTCGGCTCTCCACCGGTTAAACGAATTTTATGCACACCAAGTTCAGTAAAGATCGATACAATATTATCGATCTCATTGAGCGTTAAGAAGTGATGATCTTTATTCGGGCGATAACCATTGGGTAAACAGTATTGACACTGAAAATTACACAGTTCGGTAATCGACAAGCGTAGATACTGAAATCGACGCTGATAATTATCCATTAATTGCATATATAACAAACACCTTATCCAAATCGGGAAGCATAGCCATTTCTGCGCTATACCGCGGCTAAGTTACCATATGAAACTAAAAATTCACTTAGGTAAAATAGCTTCAGAGTTTGTTTTAGTCTAGCATAGACTCGATTTTTTGACTATGAACAATTAATCAATATCAACATAATAAATAACAATTTAGTACTCAAATTATTGATTCGTGCTAGTCATTGCCATTTTAGGTAATGATAACTGTAATGTAATTTGGAATAGATGGAGCATGACGATAAAGATAAACCCACCGCATACCTTCTTTATGAAGTTTTAGGTAGTGCTTAACTAATTTATCAATTTCTCAATTTACTGACAGTGCCTTTAAGTAAACAAAAATCTTTTTTCATAATTGTCACATTTCCTTATGACTTAATCTATGTAATTGATAATTTAATCATCATATTATAAAAATCTAATTTATATCAATATTACTTATACCTTTTAGGATATATCAATTTATTAGAATATTACATTATTCTTAACTTTACTTATTAAAAGTTCTGGTTGAATATATAATGATTTTTTGTCGATAAAACCGTCAAATGGAGGTGGTAATGATTACCCATATTAGCCCGTTAGGATCAATGGATTTGCTTGCGCAAGCTGAAGTTGATATGTTAAAAAAATCTGCTAATAGTGAGCTTTATCAATTATTTAGAAATTGTTCTTTAGCGACCCTTAATGCGGGTAGTAAAACCGATAGTACCAAAGAGTTATTAGATAGATTTAAATCGTTCGAAATTAATGTAATTAGTAAAGAACGCGGGGTGAAATTAGAGTTAATTGATGCGCCCGAAAGTGCTTTTGTCGATAAACGAATGATTCGCTCTATTCAAGCCAATCTTTTTGCTGTACTGCGCGATATTCTCTTTTTAAATAGCCAAATCAGTGCCGTTAAACAATTAGTGTCTAATGTTAAATTGGATAGAGATCACTCATTTTATATCACCAATCTGGTTTTCTCTATTTTACGTAATGCTAACGCATTACATGTCGGCGAAGAGCCCAATTTGGTTGTTTGTTGGGGGGGCCATTCAATTAACGAAAGTGAATATTACTATGCCAGACAAGTAGGAATGCAACTTGGCTTGCGTGAACTTAATATTTGCACTGGCTGTGGACCAGGCATTATGGAAGCGCCAATGAAAGGGGCTGCTGTTGGCCATGCTCAACAACGTTATAAAGATAGCCGTTTTATCGGCCTAACCGAACCATCAATTATCGCGGCAGAACCACCAAATGCGTTAGTTAACGAACTCATTATTATGCCGGATATCGAAAAACGACTCGAAGCCTTTGTACGTATTGCTCACGGTATTATTATTTTTCCAGGTGGGCCTGGCACCGCTGAAGAATTGCTTTATATTTTAGGTATTATGCTCAATCCAGAAAATAAACATCAAGCACTCCCTCTTATTTTAACCGGTCCCAAAGAGTGCGAAGACTACTTTGCTGCGATTGATAGTTTTATTCGCAATACCTTAGGTGATGAAGCAACTAAACTTTATCAAATTGTCATTGATTCGCCAGAACAAGTTGCTCGTATAATGAAAGAAGGGGTAAAACAAGTGAAAGCTTCGCGTTTAGCTACTGGCGATGCTTACGGCTTTAACTGGCTATTAAAAATAGATGAATCGCTACAACACCCATTTGAGCCAATACACGAAAACATGGCTTCGCTCAATTTACATAAAGATCAGCCAGTTGAATTATTAGCTGCTGATTTGCGCCGAGCGTTTTCTGGTATTGTTGCAGGTAATGTAAAAGAGTTTGGTATGAAACAGATTGCCGAGCATGGTCCCTATAAATTGCAAGGCGATAAAGAGATCATGACACAACTTGATAATTTACTGCGTAGTTTTGTTAAACAAGACCGCATGAAGTTACCTGGTGGTACTGCATATAAACCTTGTTACGAAATCTGTTATTAACTGAGCCAATAAAATAAAAAAACATAATTTGTAGGTCACTTTAACATTTAAAAAGAGTAATCATCACAACTAGGGATTAGTTGTTAGTGTTAAAGTGACTGATAAATTAGTTCAATAATGACTTTATTTGTAATCAACAAATCTACCAACAACTCTGGATTGTTATCTAATTAAGATGTCGGTAGACCATTGTTTTAATTAACCTAACGGTCAAAAATCATTTAAAATATCTAACGCTTCTGAGACTTTTTTGACGCCAAAAACTTGCATATTTTCAGGCTTCTTTTTAGGCATATTGGCAAAAGGTACAATCGCTTTTTTAAAACCATGTTTTGCAGCTTCAGCAATTCGTTCTTGTCCACTCGGTACTGGGCGTATTTCGCCGCCTAAGCCAATCTCGCCAAAAATCACCACATCTTGTGGTAATGGGCGATTACGAAAACTCGATACCAATGCAGCAATTAATGCTAAATCGGCGCTAGTTTCAGTGACTTTTACCCCGCCAACAACGTTAACAAAAATATCCTGATCAGCCATTTGTAACCCACCATGACGATGTAAAACAGCAAGTAATAGTGCTAATCGGTTTTGCTCTAGCCCTACAGTAACTCGTCTTGGATTACCATACATTGAGTGATCAACAAGGGCTTGAATTTCAACCAATAAAGGTCTTGTTCCTTCCCATAGCACCATAACAGAGCTACCGGGTAACATTTCATCACCGCGACTTAAAAAGATTGCTGATGGGTTACTCACCTCTTTTAGGCCTTGTTCTGTCATGGCAAATACACCTAACTCGTTGACCGCACCAAAACGATTTTTATGACTACGTAGTGTTCTAAAGCGAGAATCGGCATCACCATCTAATAAAACTGAGCAGTCGATACAGTGTTCAAGCACTTTTGGTCCAGCTAGTGATCCATCTTTAGTCACATGACCAACCATAATAATGGCAATACCTTTAGTTTTGGCAAAACGAGTCAAATAAGCAGCGGTTTCACGCACTTGGGCGACGCTACCGGGTGAAGATTGAATATCAGCAAGATGCATAACTTGAATAGAGTCAATAACCATTAATTTAGGTTGTGACTGTTCTGCCAGTAAACAAATTTGTTCAATGCTGGTTTCAGACAGCATATTGATGTTATCGGTGGGTAATCCTAATCGATGTGCACGCATAGCAACTTGTTGCAATGATTCTTCACCAGTTACATACAGCGTGTTCATTAGCGTAGAAAGCTTGCTCATGGTTTGCAGTAATAACGTACTTTTGCCTGCTCCGGGATTACCACCAATTAAAATAGCACTGCCAGGGACAACTCCACCACCAAGTACGCGGTCAAATTCAGAAAATCCAGTTGAAAATCTTGGTAGCGCTTCCAAACTAATTTCAGATAATTTTTGGATTTTAGCTTGTCCTGCACCACCAGCATAACCGGATAATCGATCATTACGTGATGAAGTACTGGCTAATCTAACTTCCGTAATAGTATTCCATGCATGACAAGCGCTACATTGACCTTGCCAACGAGGATAGTCAGCACCACAATCATTACAGACATAAGCACGCTTTACTGTTTTTGCCAAACTCTTCTCCTAACCTTCACTTAATAAACTGGTTGATAAAATACACCACAATCCGGTTAAATCCGCATAATTAATGCTAATCCGTGCTTTTTCCACCACTTTGGGTTTACCATGATAAGCTACACCAAGACCCGCTATACGAAGCATCATTAGATCATTAGCACCATCACCGATAGCAACAGTTTGCTCTATTGGAATATCTAGTGATGTCGCTAAATGCTGTAAGGTTCTGGCTTTGTATTTTGCATCAACAATCGGCCCGATAACCTTACCCGTTAATTTACCGTTTTTAATTTCTAACTCATTGGCATAAGCATCAACTAACTTTAACTTTTGTTTTAGATGATCAGCAAAATAGGTAAAGCCGCCTGAAGCGATTGCAACATGCCAATTTTTTTTATGTAATTCTCTCACTAAATAAGATAAGCCTGGCGTAAGAGGTAACGTGTCTTTCACCTGTTGCAAAATAGTTTGCTGGGCACCTTTAAGTGTTGCTACTCTTTTACGTAAACTTGTAGCAAAGTCAAGTTCGCCACGCATGGCTTGTTCCGTCACAGCAGCCACTTGTTCACCAACCCCCTGTAATTTAGCCAGCTCATCAATGCATTCAATACCAATTGCGGTCGAATCCATATCCATAACAAGTAGTCCCGGTGAATGTAATGATGGCAAATTATCAATGGGCGCAACATCAATATTTAAAGCCAATGAAATGGATTTAGCCTTTTTAGGCATAACTCCCGCAATTCTAACGATCTGATATGTTTTAATTTTCCACGATGACACAATTACCATGGGCATAGCAAGTTGGTTTTGGAATTTTGATAAAACAGTTTTATTTAATTTTTTGCCATAAATAATCCAACCTGTTTTACCCGCATTATAGTCAAGGGGTACCACTTCGCATCCATTCAAAGATAGCGGTAAACCTTGCCAAGATTGAATATTTTCAGGTAAATCATTGTAGGTAAGTGTGTAAGCCATATCAGAAAATCTTTATAACGTGAAACGAAGCCAGAATTTATCATATCTAAAAAAGATTGTCCAAATGGGTAAGGTGTTTTATATTCAGTATCTAAACATAAATTAAATTCGTCAAAGTGTCTTTACCTTTTTAAGTTTGATAATTGTATTTGGTTGAATTTCAATTTATCAAAACCATTTTAATACTTACCCATATCATTATAGGATGTCATAGCGTTAATGCCCACAAGCAAAGTTGTTCTAATGCAGGACGTATCCGTTCACCCTGTGGGGTCAATCTATATAACACTTTTAATGGCGGTTTATCCCCAAAAACAGTGCGAGTAATTAAGCCATCCTCTTCAAGCTTTTTAAGTTGAAGACTTAATGTCATATCGGTAATTTCTGGGATGATGGTTTTTAATTCACTAAAGCGTTTTTCGCCAGAAAGTAAATAATGAAGTATCACCCCTTTCCATTTTCCACCAACTAAATCCATCGCTAAACTGATAGGGCAATAATACGTTTTATTGTTATAAGTTTTTACAGTGCTTTGCTTGTCTAATTCCATTTAACTACCTAACGCTTTAAGTTTATAACTATCTAATTTGATAGATATTGCCATAAACCTATTAAGGCATAAACTAATAATAGTCACTCATATTTTTATAGTATAAATCCAAAAGGAATCATCATGGCATTAATTATTTTAGGTCATCCCAATATTGAACAATCTATTGCAAACAAAACCATTATAGAATCATTGCAAAAACAGATTACGGATTTAGAAATTCGTAATATTCACCAACTTTATCCAGATTACAAAATCAATGTACAAGAGGAACAAGCCGCTTTACTGAGGCATGATCTTATCGTTTTACAATACCCTATGTATTGGTTTAACATGCCAGCAATACTTAAAATATGGTTTGATCAGGTATTAACCTACCAATTTGCTTATGGCTCGCAAGGCGATAAATTAAAAGGTAAAAAGTTATTACCAAGTTTAACAATTGGGCAAGCTGAGCAAAATTTTCAAGAATATAGCGCCGATTTAATCAAAAATTTACTTGAATCGGTTAAGGTTTCAGCACGCTACACACAAATGGAATATCTTCCACCGGCATTACTCTATGGTGTTTCTCCAATTATGAAAGGTGAAAGTGAAATAAAAGCAAATGCCTTAGAACATTCAAAACAGTTAGCTCAAAGAATAAAAAAATACAGCTAATCGGTAAAGGATGATATGTATTAATAATATATATCATCCTATGTGATGCGTTAATCTGTTTGATTTAATTAATACTACAAAAACTATCAATCCCAGTTTGATTAATAAAAATAGTTTAACCTTGCCTTGTTATTTAGCTCAAAATTCTTTTACTCAGGTATTTTTACTAAAAAAATCCCAATAGAAATAACGATCACAATTTGCTATATCTATAAGTAAAAAATCCTTTTTAAAAATAGAAAAAACAATCATCTACCATCACCTTGCTAAACGGTTAACATCTGTTAAAATTAACGTTTAGTACAATTAACACTTTGATCTCGTCGTTATTATTAAATGGTGAGTTGAGTTTAATTGTTTTAAATGATGCAAAATTTACATACGAATAATATCAATATGATAACATCAAACCAACCTAGAAAACGCTTACCTTCGATTCTCGTATTCATAGCGATCTATCTTATCTGTCAAGCAGTGGTTTTTTTGTCAAAACCAACATTTCGTTTGCTCGAAAAGCTTGCTTACGTGATTGATGATTTTCTTAATTATACGGGTATTGCTTTAGCTGACGGTGAATTTGATCCCGCTGGATTGTGGGTAATTTTGGGTGTGCCATTTTTGTGTGCGATTGTAATTTTTTATCTTCTCAAAAAATTAACCAATAAGATAAAGCCTTTCTCGTCAATAAAATAGGAAATAAATCACTATGCTCAGTTGAGCATAATAAGTCATAAAAAGCTTTATTTCTTATCATAAACTCTAAAGACCCTATCTATGAGCAAAAAACAGCGCTCACCTTTAAGCGTTAAATTTTCTGCAATACCGCGTAGAAGAAGCCGTCGCCGCCATGTTCACTTGGTAGTAGTTGTTTAATTTCACCTTGTAATTGGGCATCACGATATTCATTGAGAAAACGCGTGATCTGTGCACTGTTTTCATCTGGTAAGATTGAACAAGTAGCATAGACTAAGGTTCCCCCTATTTTCAAATAGGGCCAAATTTGAGTTAAAATAGCGTACTGTAACGCAACTAATTGAGCAATATCGCTATCACGACGTAACCACTTGATATCAGGATGTCGCCGAATCACCCCTGTTGCCGAACAAGGTGCATCAAGCAAAATGCGATCAAAAATTCGTCCTTTACACCATTTTTCAGGGGTTAAACCATCACCTACTTTGACTTCGGCGTGCTGTTTTAAACGTTGCAAATTTTGTTCAATACGTTTTGCTCGATTAGCATCAACATCAACAGCCAATAGGTGGGCTTGTGGCGCTATTTCTAAAATATGCGTAGTTTTACCGCCTGGTGCTGCGCACATATCTAATATCTGTTCACCATTTTGAGGTGCCAATAAGTAAGCGGCATATTGGGCAGATAAATCCTGTACCGTTACCGCACCGTCTTCAAAAGAAGGTAATTTGTTCACGTTAACCGGTGTAATTATCTGTAATGCACTTGGCATTGATGGATAAACTTGTGATTCAATGTTTATGTCAGCTAATCGTTGCTGGTAATCAGCTACACAATAGTGATTTTGATTAACACGCAACCACATAGGTGGTTTTTGATTATTAGCAGCAATAATTGCTTGCCATTTATCAGGATAAGCTTGCTTAAGGCGATTAACTAACCAACTTGGGTGTAATGTTCGGCTTGTTTGCTCTTTGCTGCTTTGACTAAAAGTTTGTTGTAACGAGGCTTGTTGGCGTAAAAATTCACGTAATACACCATTAATCAAACCCTTTAGTGACGATTTTTTTAAAACATTAACCGCATTGACCGTTTCACCAACTGCGGCATGTTCAGGAATACGGGTATAAAGAATCTGGTAAATCCCGACGAATAATAGATAATGCAAAACGCTATTTTTGCCAGTCATAACTTTAGCCATGAGATGATGAATATAAAAATTGAGCTCCGGTAATACTCGCATTACCCCAAAACAAATCTCTTGAACTAAACTACGATCTTTATCAGCTATTTTATCATGTTCAGCAGTTAACGCTGTATTGAGTGATTGCCCACCTTCCAATACATTGAAAATGACCTGTGCACAAACTGCACGAATGTTAGGGTATAATTTTTTATTCATACAAGAGAATAACCTTGCTCAATTAGAGAGCGACTTATTATAAAATTAATGAACCCACCCAACCCGCAATAAATAAGGGGATATTAAAATGGGTGAAAGTTGGAATAACACTATCACGAATATGGTCGTGCTGCCCGTCACTATTAAGCCCAGCTGAGGTTGCTAAGATAGTATCAGATGGAGGAGAACCAGCATCGCCAATAGCGCCTGATGCACCAATTAAACAGACTGTTGCAATCGGTGAAAAACCAAGTTGAACACAAAGTGGTACATAGATAGCAGCAATAATTGGCACAGTTGAGAATGAAGAGCCAATACCTAATGTAATCACTAATCCGACTAACATCATCATAAATGAGGCTATCACTTTGTTGCCAGCAAATAAAGCTGCACTATTAATAACTAAAGGCTCAATTTCGTGAGTTTGTTTTAAAACTTCGGCAAAACCTTGTGCAGAAATCATCACAAAACCAATCATTGCCATCATTTTTATACCATCAGTAAAAACACCGTCGGCTTCGCCCCATTTAATTGTGCCTGATACAATAAAACAAATAAAACCAATTAAGGCGCCTAGAATCATTGAGCCAGTATAAAGTTGGATACTAAACGATAGCACTATTGCTAAAAGTGAAACAAAAAGTGAACGCTTATTCAGATTATTTAACGCGGATAAATTGGTCTCTTGGCGAATAATTTTATATTCACGAGGTTTTCGGTAACTGACAAAAATCGCCCATAATAAACCGATAAACATACCTAGAGCAGGTATTGCCATAGCATGCATGACGTTGACATGGCTCACATCCATACCTGATGAGATAATATTTTTTAATAAAATCTGATTTAAAAAGATGTTGCCAAAACCTACGGGTAAAAACATATAAGGTGTGATAAGACCAAATGTCATAATACAAGCAATCATTCGTCTATCTAATTGCAAACGTGACATAACATATAAAAGTGGTGGAATTAAAAGTGGTATAAAGGCAATATGAATAGGAATAACATTTTGTGAGGAAATACTTACTAATGCAATAATAATGATTAATAACCATTTAATTCGGGTTTTCGCACTGCTTGATGTCAGCTGCTCAATAGCTTTATCGGCCAATAACTCTGGTAAGCCTGATTTTGATATTGCAACCGCAAAGGCACCAAGCATGGCATAAGATAGGGCAATATTAGCACCATTACTAATACCGGTATTAAAGGCATCAATGGTTTCTTTTAATGATAAATGACTAAATAGCCCACCTATAAATGCCCCAATAATTAAACTAATTACGACATGAACACGGCAGAGCGATAAAATTAACATGCAAACTACCGCGACAACAACTGCATTTATGGACGAAAACAAATCAAGCACTATATTCATAAAAAGATTTTCGGTTAATCAGGAAAGCTTAGCATTTTAGGTGATCGATACTGAAAGTGCAATTGATAGTGTACACTCACTAATTAGCAGATTTAACAGTAGCAATGTAGATTTGCGCTTAGTTTTAACGATTTATGATAGGCTTAACTTAAAAAGACTAGCTTAATTAATCAACGATTTTTTTCAATTTGGTTAATTTAACTCTTTGATTTTAAGCATCAGTTATCAAACTTATACAATTATTGATAACATTCGACACGTTACAGAATCGACTATAAATGATTGTTGAGATTCGACAATAATGGCTAAGCGATAAAATAATCGGTATAAGCTCAGCGCAATAATTTCATAAAATTTATCATTTATATAAATTAACTTTTCAATATAAAGTACAATACATTAAATTGGTTATTAGCGCACAATAAGATACCGATTATTCAATGTGTTATAAAATAACTTTCTTATCATTGTCACTCAATCCAGTTATAATGGTGTTTAATGCAGTTTTAATTGTACAAGATAAAAACCTAGGTAATAGAATTGATTACTTACTCTATTTAAAAATTAAGTTCTGCGATCTACAAAAGTTTGTTATGGAGTGTTGCTAATGAGAAGTAATATAGACGGTCATTTTTTACTGATTGGTTTAATGGCATATCCTATTCGTCACAGCTTATCCCCTCAAATGCAAAATACCATTTATTCTAAATTGGATATTCCTTATGTCTATTTAGCTTTTGAAGTCGATCAAGAAAAGCTAGCCGATGCTATAAAAGGGCTTCGTGCACTAGGATTACGTGGTAGCGCTGTATCTATGCCAAATAAACAATTGGTTTGTAACTATTTGGATAAGTTGACTCCTGCTGTTGAAATGAGTGGCGCTTGTAATACTATTTCTAATGATAATGGTGTATTGACCGGTTATAACACAGATGGTATTGGTTATATGCGCATGCTCAAAGAAGCTGGGGTTGATGTTATTGGCAAAAAAATGACAATACTTGGAGCAGGTGGTGCAGCAACAGCAATTGTGGTTCAAGCAGCGCTCGACGGAGTAAATGAGATTGCTATCTTCAATCAAAAAGATGATTGCTATGCTAAAATTGAAACTGTTGCTAAAAAATTGAATGAAAACACCAAGTGTAAAGTTCAGGTTTTTGATCTTGCCAATGAAACGCAATTACGTAAAGCAATAGCTGATAGTGCCGTACTATGTAATGCGACTGGGGTTGGCATGAAACCACTAGAAGGACAGAGTTTAATAACCGACCCTACTCTACTAAGGCCTGAGCTTGTCGTCACTGATTGTATTTATAGCCCTCGCAAAACCAAATTATTAGAAATTGCTGAAAAACAAGGTTGTAAAACCTTAAATGGTATTGGCATGATGTTATGGCAGGGTGCTGCTCAAATAAAAATTTGGACGGGTGAGGATGCCCCCATTGAGTATGTAAAAGAGAAAATGGGATTTAATGATTAATAGATAGCAAGATTTTTTTTGGATTGAATTACTAGCTAATTATAACGATTTAAATGACTAAAAAAAAATAGTATCAATTTATTGAGCTTCAAATTGCTATCTGACTTAATATCAAAGAAAAGCGATACATTATTACTTTCTATTAATAAAAATTTATTGCTAATAGGATATGACATGAAAACAATTACTATAAAAAATATAGAGATAGGTAAAGGTGCCCCTAAAATCATTGTGCCACTAGTTGGTAAAACTGAAGAAGAACTGCTTGAAGAAATTACCTATCTACAAGATATCGATTTTGATGTTTTAGAATGGCGTGCCGATCATTATTGTCACGTTGATAATCTCGACTCGGTAAAGGCCATGGCAAAAAAAATGGCTGATTTATTACCAAATAAACCGATTTTATTTACCTTTCGAACTGCAAATGAAGGGGGGGTAAAACCTTGGCCGTTAAGCGCTTATGTTGAGTTAAATAAAACGATGGCATCAAGCGGTTTAGTTGATTTAATTGACGTTGAGGTGTTTATTGGTGATAGCTATGTTAAAGAAATTATCGATGTTGCCCATAAAAATAATGTCTTTGTTGTGGCTTCAAATCACGATTTTGAAAAAACACCAACTAAAAGCGGTATTATTTATCGATTACGTAAAATGCAAGATTTAGGTGCAGATATCCCTAAAATTGCGGTTATGCCCAAAAAGACTGAAGATGTATTAACACTTCTTGCCGCCACCACCGAAATGAATGAAATGTATGCTACTAAACCAATTATCACTATGTCAATGGCTGGTCTTGGCGCAATTAGCCGAATAGCTGGCACAATATTTGGTTCAGCAATGACATTTGGTGCGGCTAAAAATGCATCAGCCCCCGGACAGCTTGATGTTAAACAATTGCGTTATATCTTAGATGTGTTATATCGCTGTAAACAATAGCTCCATTATGCAATAAAATGTAAGATTCATTCCTATGAATAGCAGACACTTAGACTACCTAGCTTCATAAAGATAGGGGCAAATTTTACATTGTTTTTAATAAGTAATAACAAAAAATCAATTTATTCGTAGTGTCATGATTAATAAATATTTATAATACTGGATAATATCGTTATAACTTATCTTTTAAGTTATTAAAATAATACGGTCTAAAGATTGTGCAAATTAACTAACGATAAAATGCTAACAAGTATATACTCAATACATTGCTCTTTTCTGGTGTTAAAGATGCATTATTTAGCTTTACCAACAACATACTTATTTTAAGTTTGGTTGATAAGTTAAAAATTAAAGAGATTAAAGTATATCAATAACACAAAAGTATGAGGTTTATTTTTTTATGTTCTCTTGGTGGACAAAAGCTTATTTTTTTCTTATCCAGATCCTAGTGAAACTTTTTGTCAAAAGTAAACCGATTCCAACAGATCCAATTACAGAACTAGGTTTAGATACGCACCGACCTGTTTTATATGTACTACCGTATAATTCACAAATCGACTTAATGGTAGTTCGGTCACTATGCTTACAATATAAGCTACCCGACCCTTTAGATAGTATAGAGGTTAATGGTAAAACTGTACCAGCCTACATTTATATCGACAAAGGTCCTGGTATTTTTGCATCCAATCGCCAACAAAATAAAACCATCGAAATTTTAAAAGATTATATTTCGGCTCATCAACAAAATCCTAATCTTGATATACAAATGTTGCCCGTTTCGGTTATGTTTGGGCGCCGACCAGACAAAGAAGGCAAAAAAATGCCTTCACTACAAGTATTAGGTGCAACCTATAAATTGTTTAAGATTATTATTTCTGGGCGTGATTGTTATACTCGTTTTTCTAAAACAGTTTCACTTAAGACTATTGAATTTGATGAAAAACAGGATATTTCTGTTTTAGCACATAAGCTAGCTCGGGTAGCACGTATTCATTTTGCAAAATTACGAATGGCATCAGTTGGTCCCAAATTACCCGTTCGGCAACAGATGCTAAATAAGTTACTAAATAGTCCAAGACTGGCCGATGCGATACAAGAAGAAGCAAAAAGTAAAAATATTAGCTTAGATAAAGCTAAAAAAAATGCATTAGCCAATTTAAACGAAATTGCCGCTAATTTTTCTTATCGTATGCTCAGAGTAACAGACTTTGTTCTTACTTGGGCCTGGCATAAACTTTACCAAGGACTGAAAGTCACCAATGCAGATCCTGTGCGTGAACTGGCACAAAATGGGCATGAGATTGTTTATGCGCCTTGTCATCGTAGTCATATGGATTATTTATTACTCTCCTACGTACTTTACCGACAAGGATTAGTCCCGCCTCACATAGCAGCGGGTATAAACCTGAATTTCTGGCCTGCAGGTCCAATATTTAGACGACTTGGCGCTTTTTTTATTCGTCGCTCATTTAGAGGAAATAAGTTATATACAGCAGTGTTTAGAGAATACTTAGCCGAACTGTTTATCCGTGGTTACGCTGTTGAATATTTTATTGAAGGTGGACGCTCACGTACAGGTAGATTACTTGATCCTAAAACAGGCATGTTAATGATGACAGTACAAACATTGTTACGTGGTGATGCAAGACCAATTACGGTTGTACCTGTGTATATAGGTTATGAACATGTTTTAGAAGTCGCAACTTACGCCAATGAACTACGCGGCGCACAAAAAGAAAAAGAAAGCTTATGGCATACACTTAAAGCTTTCTTAAAATTGAAAAAGTTAGGTTTTGGCTATGTCAACTTTGGTCACCCTATTTTGCTTAATCAATTTTTAAACCAACAGATACCTGAGTGGCGTGACGCAATCGAGCCAACAGGCACAGTCCGCCCTAACTGGTTAACGCCTACAACCAATTTACTCGCCAAGCAAATTATGGAACGGATTAATGCGTCAGCAGCAATTAATGCGATGAATTTATGTTGTTCAATACTATTGGCCGCAGATCAACGAGCGTTAACTAAAGTCAGACTACTTGAACACATCGACTATCTTCTAAAATTGTTAAAGAAAATCCCTTATTCCGATTTGATAACCATTCCCGATCAAACGCCAGAAGAGCTGTTTGAACACGCTAAAGAAATGGGAAAATTTGTGATTACAACAGATGAAGTGGGTGAAATGGTTGGCTTAACAACAGAGCAAGCCGTGCTAATGACGTATTATCGTAATAACATCCAGCATTTGCTAATCATCCCAGCGTTAGTTGCCAGAATTTTAATAAAGCATAATCGGATTTCTTCAGAAGAAGTGATTAATCAAATCAAATTATTATTCCCGTTAATCAAATCAGAGCTATTTCTTTATCATAATGATGAACAACTTACTCAATATGTGAATAAAATCATTGAAACTTACGCTGAGTTAAATTTAATTAGTTATTCACCTGATAAATTAACCTTAAATTATTTAAAAATGTCAGCATTACAATTACTTGCTTCATCCTCAAAAGATACTTTGCAGCGCTATATGATTGCGTTTTCTTTGTTACAAAAAGATCCGTCTATTAGTCGTGCTACTTTAGAAAAAGAAGGGCGGCTTATTGCCGAAAGATTATCGGTTTTACATGGTATTAATGCCCCAGAATTTTTTGATAAAGGCGTATTTGCTACATTAGTCAGCTCACTACGTGAACAAGGTTATTTAGATGATCAAGGTGGTGCTAATTTAGCTAAAATTGCCACTATGCATGAAACGCTTAAACCTTTGATTACGGCAAGAGTGATGCAAACTATAGATGAGATAAATCCTTTAGTAGCTCAATAAAATAGTCAATAAGTTTCAGAAAATCAATGATTACGATTAAGTAAAAATAAAGATTTATATCGAATACTTTTCTGAAGCTTATTTCAAAAAATAATTTTTTTATATCTTTTTTACTAAGCTTAAAACCTTTATTTTTGTCTTTTTTGACCTATGTCAAACTTTGTCAGTTCATTTCCGTTTTTTCCTTTATTTCTATTAAATAAACGATTATTATTAGTATAAATAGGGATGTTTATAGCCTCAAACATAATAAATCAAATAATGTAATGTCAGCTTTTTTAAGGAGTTCATATGCTATTGAACCGTAGACAGTTCTTTAAGATCTGTGCTGGTGGTATGGCAGGAACAACGGTAGCTACACTCGGATTAGCGCCAACTGTAGCACTCGCACAAACTCGCCAATATAAATTAATCAAATCAAAAGAAACGCGTAATAATTGTACCTACTGTTCGGTTGGATGTGGAATGTTACTCTACAGCCGTGGAGATGGCGCCAAAAATGCCGAATCGTCTATTTTTCATATCGAAGGCGATCCTGATCATCCTGTTAGTCGTGGTTCACTGTGCCCAAAAGGTGCCGGTGTCCTTGATTATATTAAAAGTGAGCAACGGGTTAAATATCCGGAATATCGCGCACCGGGCTCAGATAAATGGCAACGTATTAGTTGGGATGAAGCCATTGATCGCATTGCGCGTTTGATGAAAGCTGACCGAGATAAAAATTTTATCGAAAAAAATGAGAAAGGTACAACGGTTAATCGCTGGACAACTACCGGTTGGCTTGTCACATCGGCAGCAAGCAATGAAACGGGTTGGTTAGCTTTTAAAGTGGCGCGTGCGTTAGGCATGTTAAGCCTTGAAACCCAAGCAAGGGTTTGTCATGGTCCTTCTGTATCAAGCCTAGCGGCCACTTTTGGACGCGGCGCAATGACAAATAACTGGAATGATATCAAAAACGCAAATGTCGTTATTGTCATGGGGGGAAATGCAGCTGAAGCCCATCCAGTTGGATTTAAATGGGCTATTGAAGCCAAAATTACTAACGGAGCAGAACTGATCGCCATCGATCCGCGTTTTCATCGAACGGCTTCTGTTGCTGACCATTATGTCCCAATTCGTTCAGGAACAGATATCACATTTTTACTGGGTGTGATTAATTATTTAATTACCCATAACGAAGTCAACTTTGAATATTTGGTAACCCACAGTAATGCAAGTTTACTCGTACGCGATGATTTCAATTTTGATACCAATACCGGTTTATTTAGTGGTTATGATTCATCTAACCGCCAATACGATCAAACAACATGGGCCTATCAAAAAGATGAAAATGGTTATGCCCTCAGGGATAAAACACTGAGTCATCCTCGTTGTGTTTGGAACCTATTAAAACAACATGTTAGTCGTTATACACCTGAAATGGTCAATAAAGTAACCGGCAGTCCTATTGACAATTTTTTACATGTTTGCCGATCTTTAGCCAGTACTAAAACTAATGATAGAGCTGCGACGTTCTTATATGCTTTAGGGTGGACTCAGCATACTTATGGTTCACAAATTATCCGCACTGCAGCTATGATACAACTTATTTTAGGTAATATTGGTGTAATGGGCGGCGGAATTAACGCCTTACGTGGTCACTCCAATATTCAAGGTTTAACTGATGTCGGTTTATTATCTAACCGTTTACCTGCTTATCTTGATTTACCAAAAGAATCACAAATCACGCTCGCACAATATTTAGAAGAAAAAACACCCAAACCGCTTGGTCCGAGCGAAGTTAACTTTTGGGGCAATTATCCAAAATTCTTTGTCAGTTTTATGAAGTCAATGTACGGCGATAAATCAACAAAAGAGAACGATTGGGGTTTTGATTGGTTGCCTAAGTGGGACAAAACGTATGATGTTTTAAGATTTAGTAAGATGATGCGTGATAAACAAGCTAATGGCTTTATTTGTCAAGGGTTTAATCCACTTGCAGCGCTACCTGATAAAAACAGTATTCGTGAAGGTTTATCCAATCTAAAATTTTTGGTAAGCATTGATCCAATGCCAACAGAGACAGCCGAATTTTGGAAAAACCACGGTGAATCTAATGATGTCGATCCAAGTAAAATCCAAACAGAAGTTTTTAGATTACCATCAAACTGCTTTGCAGAAGAAAATGGCACCATTGTAAACTCTTCTCGATGGTTACAATGGCATTGGGCAGCGGCAAGACCACCTTATGAAGCAATATATGATCCAGAAATTATTGCACGTATCTTCTTAAGAATAAAAGAGCTATATGCCGAAGAAGGTGGTGCGTACCATGAAGCTATCGATAATTTAACTTGGGATTATCAAGACCCTGAAGGTCCAGCTGCCGAAGAGTTATCCAAGGAGTGTAATGGTCGAGCATTAGCAGATTTAACCGATGCTAATGGCAATGTCATACTTAAAAAAGGCCAGTTATTAAGCGGTTTTTCCCAATTAAAAGCCGACGGAACTACGTCTTCAGGTATTTGGATCTTTTGTGGTTCCTGGACAGAACAAGGTAACCAAATGGCAAGACGCGATCCTAGCGATCCATCAGGTAAAGGCGTTCATGCTGGTTGGGCTTGGGCGTGGCCAATGAATCGACGAGTCTTGTATAACCGCGCATCAGCAGATGAAAATGGTAAACCTTACGATCCTAAACGCGTTTTAGTCAAATGGAATGGCTCAAGTTGGGTAGGAAATGATGTACCTGACTTTACCGCAACCTTATCACCAAGCACTGGTGCGGGTGCTTTTATCATGAATAATGATGGTTTAGGTGGACTATTTTGCTTAAATCGACTAGTTGATGGACCATTCCCTGAACATTATGAACCATTTGAAACACCTATTACGACCAATCCTCTGCACCCAAGTCAAATTAGTAGTCCTGTGGCTCGTGCATTTAAAGAGGATTTAGCGCGATTAGGTAATGCTGAACAATTTCCTTATGTGGGTACGACTTATAGTATTACCGAACATTTTCATTTTTGGACTCAGCATGCAAGACTAGCATCAATTACTCAACCTGAACAATTTATAGAGCTGAGTGAAAATCTAGCCAATAAAAAAGGTATTAAACTTGGCGATACCGTAAAAGTCACTTCATACCGAGGCTATATTAAGGCTAAAGCGGTTGTGACTAAGCGCCTTCCAACATTGACTGTTGATGGTAAAGAAATCGAAACCATTGGAATTCCGATCGTTTGGGGATTCACAGGTCAGACTAAGAAAGGATTTTTAGTGAATGAATTAACGCCACATTTAGGTGACGCTAATTCACAAACTCCAGAATATAAATCATTCTTAGTCAATATCGAGAAAGTTACCACTGCGGCATAAAAGGAGGGAAAATTATGTCATTACAAACTCAAGATATTATTCGCCGCTCTGCAACAAATGCATTAACTCCGGCTCCACGAGCTCGAGATTATCAACAAGAAGTGGCTAAATTAATTGATGTAACTACGTGTATTGGTTGCAAAGCATGTCAAGTCGCTTGTAGCGAATGGAATGATTTGCGAGCCGAAATTGGTCATACTGTCGGCGTATATGATAATCCAGCAGATTTAGAACCTAAAGCATGGACGGTAATGCGCTATTCAGAAGTTGAAGTCAATGGTAAATTTGAATGGCTTATTCGTAAAGATGGTTGTATGCACTGTGCCGATCCTGGTTGTTTAAAAGCTTGCCCATCTGAAGGTGCAATCATACAGTATGCGAATGGAATTGTTGATTTTCAATCAGAGCATTGTATTGGTTGTGGTTACTGTGTGGCGGGTTGTCCATTTAATATTCCTCGGGTCAGTAAAGAAGATAATCATTCTTACAAATGCACTTTATGTGTCGATCGCGTAGCGGTTGGTCAAGAACCCGCTTGTGTTAAAACCTGCCCAACTGGCGCTATCCATTTTGGTACAAAGCAAGATATGATTCGCCATGCAGAACATCGAATCGAAGATTTGAAAAAACGCGGTTTTGAACACGCAGGTCTTTATGATCCTCAAGGTGTAGGGGGAACTCATGTTATGTACGTCTTACATCATGCTGATCAACCTGAGCTATACCATGGTTTACCAAAAGATCCACATATTAGCGAAGTTGTTAAATTCTGGAAAGGTGCATGGAAGCCACTTTCAGCTGCTGCGTTTGTTGCAACATTTGGAGGTTTATTGTTCCATTATATGGGTGTTGGCGCAATTGAAGTGGATGAAGAAGACATTGAACATGAAAAACAGGCTGATGCACAAGCCCGAAAACGACTAGGTTTGCCAGCTTTTTCACGAAAAAATACAGCAAATTCATCACAACAGGAGAGCCATCATGAATAAGAAAGGCATGATACTTAGAACACCACTTATTGTTCGCTTCTGTCACTGGTGTATGGTATGTCTGTTTATTTTAACTGCACTATCTGGACTGTCATTATTTTTTCCTTCAATAAAATTATTTGGATTAGTGCTTGGTACCCCGCAATTAGTTAGGGCATTACACCCAATTATTGGCTGTATTGTGTTTGTCCTTTTAATGTTTATGTTTGTAAAACTGGCTCACCATAATATTCCTAATAAGAATGATCTTATCTGGATAAAAAACTTCAAAAAAGTGATTATGGGTAAAGAAGAAGGTATTCCTATTGGCAAATATAATGTGGGTCAAAAGTTTCTATTTTGGTGCATTATGAGTTTAATTTTTGTGTTATTTGTGACAGGAATGATCATGTGGCGCCGATATGTTTCTGATTACTTTCCAATACCAATTGTTCGTTTAGCTATCTTTTTCCACTCTTTTGCGGCAATTTGTTTAATCTTACTTGCTATTGGTCATGCTTATATGGCAATTTGGGTTAAAGGTTCGATTAAAGGAATGATAACAGGCTACGTTTCACGTGCTTGGGCACGAAAAAATCATTCATCTTGGTATGAAGCAGAAATGTCAAAAATATACCAAGAAGAACTTAAAACAAGTACCGAAGCTAAAGAAGCTCAATCGACTAAAATAGAACAAAAGCCCGCTTAATAAAACTTTGTAGATTAAACGCCTAATCTCCGCTGATACTGATCAGCGGAATAAGCTAATTTGGCATTAAGATTTAGATAAAATAATAATTATGGTCATTAATAATGAGTATTAAAATCATCCCTCAGCAGCAACTTGAACAACAAACTATAAACTCTGTTATTAGGCAAATTCCATTATTATTTTATCCCTCACCTAAAACACTGTATATTCGTCGTGCAAAACGACTAAAAGAGTTAGCCGCAAAAAGCACATTCAGTGATTATCTTAACTTTTGTGCAGCAATAGCTGAGCAACAAGCTAATTTAGTTAAACACAATCCAATTAATATTGAGATTGTAAACATCAAAAACAGTGAATATCCGCCATTAAGTTTAGCCAATCTTCCTTTATCGACCTTTTGGCAAGATTATCTAAATCAGTTATTCACGCTAATGACTAACACAACCGAACAAGTTACTTCAGTTATACACCAGCTGAAACAAAATAGTACACAACAATTACAAGAAAAAGCACTTCATTTACTCAATGGTGAGTTTGAATGTGTAGCAGGGAATGAAGCAGTATTTATCTGGTCTGCTTTATCGGTTTATTACTGCCAACTTGCCAGCCAAGTTAAAGGTAAAGCGATAGCAGAAAGCACAGATAAAAATTGGCTATGTCCAGTCTGTAATAGTATGCCTGTTGCCAGTATTATCCAATTAGGTAGTAATAATGGTTTACGATATTTACATTGCAGTTTATGTGAAAGCGAATGGTATGTACCTAGAATAAAATGTACTAGCTGTGACAATATGAAAGATATTCAATACTTTTCATTAGATAATGAATTAGCTGCAACAAAAACGGAGTGTTGTGATGCTTGTCACAGTTACTTAAAAATTTTAGATCAAGATAAAGATCCTCACATTGAAATCGTTGCTGACGATATTGCTTCCTTAATATTAGATATTAAAACTGAAGAAGAAGGATATGCCAAAAGTGGGATAAACCCATTTATATTTGCCCAATAAAAAACCAAGTGTAAAAGCGTTATTCATTAAAGTTATCTAAGCTAGATTTCTAATATAACTTACATTTTTGAGGATTTTATAAATACAACTTAACTTTTTTTATTAATAACGCTAGAATGACACTATTGTACTAGTTGATGAGTGTATTTTATGAAGCGCTTTATTTTATTGATAATATTGTTTTTACTTACGCCTTTTTTTAGTTTTGCCGATTCGATAAAAAATGTAGCTATTACCGCGATAGTTGAACATCCCTCATTAGATCAAATTCGTGATGGTGTAAAAGATGAGTTAACTAATAGTGGCTTTAAATTAAATGAGAATTTAACTGTGCAATATAAAAGTGCACAGGGTAGCAGTGCAACAGCAGCTCAAATAGCACGGCAATTTGTCGCGGCAAAACCTGATGTGATTGTTGCTATTGCCACACCTAGTGCCCAAGCAACTGCGGCAGCGACTAAACAAATCCCAATCGTTTTTGCTGGCATTACCGATCCGATTGCAGCTAAATTAGTTAAAAATTGGCAGCCTACAGGTACCAATATTACCGGTGTTTCTGATTACCAAGAAATTGGACCACAAATTGATTTTATGAAGAAGATCGTTCCTAACATGAAGTCAGTTGGTTATATTTATAGCCCAAGTGAAATTAACTCAACTGTTGTATTAAAAAATCTTCAAACACAGCTAGCCGCACAAAATATGATACTTTTTGCAGTTCCCGCACAGCGAACAGCAGATATTTCAACAGCCGCAAATACGTTAAAAGGTAAAGTTGATTTAATCTATACAACTACCGATAACAATGTCGTTTCAGCCTATGAGTCGTTAGTTAAATTTGCGAATGAAAATAAAATTCCACTTTTAGCATCATTTCCTGATGCCATAGAGCGAGGAGCCGTCGCCGCTTATGGTATGAGTTATTACGATGTTGGTCGACAATCGGGAAAACTTGTGGTTAGAATATTAAAGGGCGAAAAACCAGGTAACATTGCTCCCGAAATAGGGCAAGCATTACAGTTAGTGATTAACCTTGATGCGGCTAAAAAACAAGGCATTACGTTACCAACCGACGTTATCCAATCTGCTTATAAAGTTATTGGGCAATAGCTAATTCCTACAATAAATTTCTTCACAATATTGCTCACTATAGTGAGCAATAATCATGCAAAAACTCATTGATATTCAATATAGAATGTAACATATATAATTAATCATCATCTATAGATAATAACTAAGATTAGAGAAAATAATTAAGTTTTGCACTTAACTTGTAATGAAATATTTACACTCATAACTATTTTTCAGTGTAGATATTTATTCAGTTTTGCTTTATAGTAACTGAATATTCAGTTTGGTTGTAAAAAAAATATTACAGGAGTACTCATATGCGTAATTCTATTATAAAAATTTGTATGCTACTCGGTTTATCGGCAGTCGCTTTTTTATCTTCGGCAGAGCCACAAAATGAACAAAAATACGTTGCTATCACTGCAATTGTTGAACACCCAGCATTAGACAATGTTCGTAAAGGGGTTGAAGATGAATTAAAAGAGAGTGGTTATATTGCAGGTAAAAACTTGAAATTACAATTTGCCAGCGCACAAGGTAGTAGTGCTAATGCTGCCCAAATTGCTAAACAGTTTGCTGCAAGTAAACCCGATGCTATTGTCGCAATTGCCACACCTAGCTCGCAAGCGTTAGTTGCAACAACGAAAACGATTCCGATTGTTTTCACAGCAGTTACCGATCCTGTCGCTGCAAAATTAACGCCAAGTTGGGAAGCGTCAAAAACAAATGTCACAGGTGTATCTGACGCGCTATCATTAGATTCTCAAATAGAAATGATGTTAAAGATTAAACCTGATGCAAAAAATATTGGTTACGTTTATAGCCCAAGTGAAGTGAACTCAACAATTGTTCTTAAAGCATTGCAAGTGGCTTTAGATAAACGCGGAATGAAAATTATTGCCGCCCCAGCCCAGCGGACTTCTGATATCTCAACTGCAGCTAGAAGCTTAAAGGGTAAAGTTGATATGATTTATACAACAACCGATAATAATGTTGTTTCCGCTTATGAAGCTTTAGCCAAAGTTGCTAATGAAAGTAAAATTCCTTTATTGGCATCCGATCCCGATTCTGCTGAGCGAGGCGCGATTGCCGCTTTGGGTATGAGTTATTACGATCTAGGTCGACAAGCTGGTAAAATTGTCATTCGTATACTCAATGGAGAAAAACCAGGTGATATTCCACCTCAAATTGGTAATGTTACCCAATTAACAATTAATAAAAAAGCTGCAGAACGCCAAGGCGTGACATTATCTGAAGATGTATTAAAATCTGCAGCAAAAGTTGTCGAAAAATAATTTTTTACTCTTTCAACACCTAACCGCCAACTTTGGCGGTTACTTTTAATGGATCGTTTTCATGTCTTTTGAATTTTTATTAGGCTCAATTGGAATTGGACTTATTTATGCACTGGTTAGTTTAGGTGTATTTATCTCATTCCGTTTACTTGATTTTCCTGATCTTACTGCCGATGCCAGTTTTCCACTTGGCGGTGCTGTTTGTGGATTATGTATCTATATCGGTATCGATCCTTGGATAGCTACGTTATTAGGTATGTTTGCTGGTTGTATTGCAGGTGCAATGACAGGCATACTGTATGTCAAACTCAATATATTACAGTTACTTTCTAGTATTATTGTTATGATTGGACTTTACTCGATCAATTTACGAATTTTAGGTATTGGACCTTATATCATGGGTGAAACACCTAAAATGGCTGGTTCGCCTAACCTCTCTTTATTGGATGCTAGAACAATATTTTCGCCTTTCATTACCGAAGATTACAGTAATCAATATATCGTCCAACCATTAATGGTATTAGGATTTGTCATTGTGTTTTGGATAATACTAAATTTATTTTTAAACACACAGATGGGGTTAGCATTACGAGCAACCGGAACAAATCAAAGAATGGCCAAATCTCAAGGTATTCCGACAGGAGGGATAACTATTTTAGGCATGGCTATATCAAATGGTCTAATTGCACTTGGTGGATCGTTGTTTGTGCAAACTCAAGGGGGTTCTGATATCACCATTGGTGTGGGAACAATTGTTATTGGACTTGCTTCTATTATCATTGGTGAAAGTATATTTCCAACTAAACGCATTTGGGCTGTCATGCTTGCGGTTATTTTTGGTTCTATTTTGTATCGATTATTTATTGCCTTTGCCCTAAGTAACGAATTTTTACAAAATATAGGTGTAGGTACAGAAGATTTAAATCTTATTACTGCAATATTAGTTGTGCTTGCTTTAGTTCTACCTAAACAGCTAAAAAAGCATTCAAAGAAAAGAGGAAGTAAACATGATTAAAGTTGGAGAATTGCAATTAACTTTTAATCAGGGTACGCCGATTGAAAATCATGTATTACGCGGATTAAATCTTAATATTAGTGAGGGAGAATTTGTTACTATTATAGGAAGTAATGGTGCGGGAAAAAGCTCACTACTTAATGTAATTAGTGGCGATTTATTTGTTGACTCAGGTAGTATTATTATAAATGGACAAGATGTTACGCGTTGGCCAGCATGGAAAAGAGCGGGTATGGTTGCTAGAGTATTTCAAGATCCGATGGTAGGGACTTGTGAGAATTTAACTATCGAAGAAAATCTCGCTATTGCCTACAACCGTGGACATCGTTTTACCCTATCACCAGCGCTAAACCGTAAACTACGTATCTTATTTAAAGACAAATTAGCTACTTTAAATTTAGGGCTTGAAAATCGATTATCCGATATGATGGGTTTGCTATCTGGTGGACAGCGACAGGCAGTGAGTTTATTAATGTCAACATTACAACCTTCAAAAGTATTATTACTTGATGAACATACTGCTGCACTCGATCCTAAAACAGCACAATTTGTTTTAGAACTAACTAATGATATTGTTTCTAAAAACCGTTTAACAACAATAATGGTAACACACTCAATGAAACAAGCTTTAGAATATGGTAATAGAACAGTGATGCTTCATCAAGGGCAGGTGGTACTTGATGTCTCAGGAGAACAACGAGATAAACTAACCGTTACTGATTTATTAGATATGTTTGAAAAAACACGAGGCGAAAAAGTCACTGACGATGCCCTACTTTTAGGTTAATAATTATGATAAGCAATATTTTTAATTAAAATATTGCTTTCTTTACTCAAAAGAATCCGTCTATACGCGTTTAGTATCTTATTTTTTCCTATCACATTTTCTCCAAACATCGTATAGTATGAACACAAATTACTTGTTTATATTCATCAATAATAAGTAAAAACAGCTATTTTATTAAGGAGAAAATATGAAAAAAACACTATTATCTTTAGCACTTATCACATTAACCTCAACTGCTTTTGCCAACGAACCGATCAAATCAGCAGAAAATACAGCAGCTGAAGCAAATCAAAATACTAAAACATTCCACGGTAAAAACCACTTACCATTAAATCACCAAAAACCGTTGTTGGATATTACAATTACTAGCAATAATCCAGAAGAAACCATCAAAAAAATTACAACATTTTTTCCTGAAGAAAAAGGAAAACAATATAGTGTGCATGTTTCTATTAGTGAGTTGCCTGAATTGAATGATAATACTCAAAAACCACAAACAGAACAAACTCCGGAAACCAACACCCAAGAAAATAATGCACAAAATTAATGATTATTGAATTAAAAAGCCCAATATTAATTGGGCTTTTTTAGCTGTGTTTAAAACACGTAGATAATTTTTCACGGACTATCATTAGCGCAAACCCTAATAAATTTTTGCCACACCACGTTAATGGATTATCAATATTCAGTGCATCTTGGGATAAACCGATTCCCCATATGTTATCAACTGGACTCGCTTCAACTAAAATACGTTGTTGAGTAGCTAGTAAAAAATTAGCTAATTGTTGATTTTGCGAAAATTTGGCTAAGTTACCTTTAATAACGATAGATAAACACTGCTCTTCCCATATTTCAGGTATAAATCCTGTTATTTGACGGCCAAGCGCTTTAGCCAAACCAGGATTATTTGCATTTAGGATATCTTGTAACATCTTTTGATCGTTAAATAATCTCGCTTTTTCTGCCATCATATAATGCTCAGCCGTTGCATAATCAATACCGTCAATGTTGAAATGACTTGGATACCCTAAAAACAGGACTTGGTAATAATGGATGCGGGTTCCTTCTGTTTATGGCTCGAAAAATATAGATATTTGAAACGCTTTCCATTGCTATAACGTTGACATAATTGATAAATATCCATAGATCATCCTTTTATACTAGAAAGCATATTATAATAATTATGTTTTATAGTAACAATTAAACACATGAATTAGCTTGCTAATATTACCATTTATAAATATTGAGTGAATCACAACCACATAGAAAATAAAGCATAAATAAACATTTAATAAATCAAGAAGTATAACTCGATAATAAATACCTAGATTAATTGAGATATGACTAAACAAGTTGAATAAAAATGAAAATTAAAGTAGATAACTTAATTTTTGATTAGCAAAAACAGAGGAAATTGAGATCTTCTTATTTTATAAAAATAATAAATAATATAGTGCTTAGTAAATCAATATCTAGCTACATTTAAAACGGGGTAATAATTTCAAAATCATCGACCCGCTGCGTCACTTATCATCTATATTACCGTAAAAGCAAAAAAGCCCAGCATCTCTGCTGGGCTCTCGCACTAATTTAAAAGTCTGGCGGCACCCTACTCTCACATGGGTAATACCCACACTACCATCGGCACTACGGCGTTTCACTTCTGAGTTCG